>JAZUKC010000161.1:0-25792 GCA_045643065.1 Prevotella sp. | reverse complement strand
CCCTCGCTACAAGGCATCTACGCAAAATTGCATCGCAATTAAAGAACCGCCGTATGCCGAACGGCACGTACGGTGGTGTGAGAGGTCGGAAAATAACAGTAGGAGGAAAACAACCTACGTTATTTTCCTCCTACTCGATTTGTATCAATCAAGGGGATCCTCCCCCCGCCCTCCCTGTATATGGAGGGAGCATAACAAAATAAAGCTTATTTCAGTTCCTTGTTGTTAGCCACTGTGTGCGCAGCCTTTTGAGCTTTGGCGTTCGCAGAAATGGCGTTGTCCCTACGATGGAATGATATGATCTCGTTTGAGGTGGTAGATAGTACGAGAGAGTCGTCGTTCATGAACACATAGTTGAGAGTGTCATAGTATTCCTTGTACTTCTTCTTCTCGTTTTTGTTTGTCTCGTCGGTAGTAGCAGTAATAATAGGTGCGTCAGAACTGATCAGAATGAGTTGTCCGTTGCGAGACTTCCAACCAGTATAACGCTTCACCTGTGGATACTCTACAGGACTATCGTCCTCAAGACTTGAAGAGTTGCGGACGAATCCGACAGGAGAGGCTACACTGGAGCGCTTGAGGGTGAATCCGTATTCCCTTGGTACGAGATAAGCTTCCTTCAGAGAGTCTGGCATCTCGGCAAAGTTCTTTCTTATGGCACGAGCAGTCAACTTCGAAGCGTCCTTCCATGTCGGTTTCACCTGATAGGTCCAAGTGCCCTTCAGTTTGTCGAGGTTTATAACCATTGTTGCCTCCGTGCTGTCTTTCGGGTTGAGTATGATTCCTACCCAGTCGCCAATCTGCAGTTTGCCGTAAACATGTCCTTGTGCCTTAGCCTCTTCTATGTGATAGACGATAGGGTCAGCGCCATCGATGAAAGGTAAGAAGACGATAACGGAATCGTTGGTGCCGTCACATGAGAGTCCGTAAATCATAGAGTCAGGTTCTGCGACCGGAGTTTCTGCTTCAGTAGTCTTTTCTGAATCTCTCCAGCATGACGAAAGTGACACGGCAATGAAGACGATGGCAAGGAATGGCAGGGTGCAGAGTGAACTGCAAATGGATATTGTTTTTACTTTTATATTCATGATTGTATTTACATTTTCTGCAAAGTTAGTTATATTTTTGCAAATAACAAGGAAAATGTTTGTTTTTTTCTTTTTTTTTGTTTAATTTTGCACATAGAAAATTGTCATGTCTATTCAGTTGGCAGTTAACAATATAGGAATACTTGAGTATTTACAATTTTACAGTTCTAATAAACAGAACATACCTTAGAATTTTTATTAGTCTATGAAGAAGCGGATTCAGTTTAGTCTCGTATATCGAGACATGTGGCAGAGTTCAGGAAAGTTTCAGCCACGCAAGGATCAGTTGGAACGCATTGCTCCAGTAATTATCGAAATGGGATGTTTCTCTCGTGTGGAAACAAACGGTGGAGCCTTTGAGCAGGTAAACCTACTTGCTGGCGAGAACCCAAACGATGCAGTACGAGCGTTTTGTAAACCGTTTAATGAAGTTGGCATAAAGACCCACATGCTTGACCGTGGTCTCAATGCCCTCCGTATGTACCCAGTGCCAGATGATGTCCGTCAGTTGATGTACAAGGTGAAGCATGCTCAGGGCGTGGACATTCCGCGTATCTTCTGCGGACTGAATGACGAACGAAATATCATTCCTTCTATTAAGTGGGCAGCAGAGGCAGGCATGACACCTCAGGCTACCCTCTGCATTACAAATTCACCTGTACATACCGTAGAATACTATGCTGCCAAAGCAGATAAGTTTGTAGAAGCAGGTGCACCGGAGATTTGCCTTAAGGATATGGCAGGCATTGGTCGCCCACGTTTCCTCGGACGACTGACAAAGGCTATCAAGGACAAGCATCCAGAAGTGATAATAGAATATCACGGACATTCTGGTCCTGGACTTTCGATGGCGTCGATACTTGAAGTATGTGAAAACGGTGCTGACATCATAGACACCGCTATAGAACCACTGAGCTGGGGTAAGGTGCATCCGGACATTATCTCTGTCCGTGAGATGCTGGCAGATGCTGGCTTTGAGGTGCCAGAGATAAACATGAATGCATACATGAAAGCCCGTTCGCTTACTCAGGAGTTCATAGACGACTGGTTGGGACACTTCATCAATCCAGCGAACAAGCACATGAGTTCGCTTCTGCTCGGATGTGGATTGCCTGGTGGCATGATGGGTTCGATGATGGCAGATCTCGGTGGCATACAAGGAGTTATAAACAATCTGAAGAAGAAAAAGGGTGAACCAGAACTGACCACAGACGATATGCTCGTGGCGTTGTTCAACGAAGTGGAATACGTCTGGCCAAAGGTCGGATTCCCACCACTTGTAACACCTTTCTCTCAGTATGTCAAGAATATAGCACTCTTCAATCTGCTCACCATAGAGCAGGGTAAGGGCAGGTATGTCATGATGGACGACTCTGTATGGGGAATGATTCTCGGCAAGTCGGGCAAGGTGCCAGGCACTATTGCACCTGAACTTGTAGAGTTGGCAAAGCAGAAAGGCTATGAATTTGTGGATGCAGATCCACACACCTTCTATCCTGATGCCCTTGATCAGTTCCGTGAGGAGATGGATAAGAACGGATGGGACTATGGTAAGGACGACGAAGAACTCTTCGAGCTTGCTATGCATCCAGAACAGTACCGAAACTACAAGAGTGGACAGGCAAAGAAGAACTTTGAGGCAGATCTGCAGAAAGCCATCGATGCTAAACTCCAGGCAAGTACCGGCAAGAAAATGTCGGCAGAAGAATTGTCTGCATTCAAGCATGCCAATGCCGATCCTGTCGTTGCACCTGTTGCCGGACAGTTGTTCTATGAGTTCCAGGGTGGTCAGGATGGCACGCCAACCATTGCTCCTGCCATTGGTACCGTGTACAGTGAGGATGACGTTCTGTGCTACATCAATACCCCATGGGGTGAGTTTGCCGAAGTGCCGGCATGCTTAGGCGGAAAGTTGGCAGAACTGATGGTGCCACAAGGTGGTAAGGTTCAGCGTGGAACGATAATAGCATGGATTCGCCGCGAAGAAAAATAAATGATGATTGACTACACAAAGATAATATACCATTTCTATCCCGAAGTAGGCAAGCTTCGGGATATTCTGTTGGTGCATAGCCGTGGAGTGGCAAATCTTGCGCTTGAGATATTCGATGCTAACCCACAGCTCTTCGCCAATTCCGATCGGAACTTTGTAGAAGCGGCAGCCATGCTTCATGATATAGGCATAAGACAATGTGATGCCCCTGGAATAGGATGCTATGGCACAGAATATTACATCTGCCACGGCACGTTGGGCGCAAGAATGATGCGCGAACTTGACATTAGCTCTGCTGAATACGGATTGTCAGTAGATCAGCAAGAGATGCTTGCCAGAGTCTGTGAGCGCCATACCGGCACAGGGCTGACGCGCCAGCAGATAGAAAAGCAGGGTCTCCCGCTCCCACATTGCGACCTGACTCCGGAGACAATAGAAGAACAACTCGTCTGCTATGCTGATAAATTCTACTCAAAAACCCATCCAGAGGTTCGGAAAACCTATGAACGTGCCGAGCGTTCGCTTATGAAATTTGGAGAAGAAGGCATCGTGACGTTCCACAGATGGCACGAAATGTTCCGTCTGCCGTGAGTCTATGTGGGGACAAAAAATGCCTTTCCTGTATCATCATGTTTGATATAAGGCAACATAAAAACGTGTGATATACAAAGAAATCATAATTTTTCTTTCTATAGCACGCTCGTTTCATATTATTTTAGTACCTTTGCAAGGTAATTTGCACTAATGTGCATTTCCTTGTAAAGGTATTTTTCGTATATAATCAATGAGGAAATCTATAGTCATATTGTTCCTGATGCTTGCAGCCATGTTTGTGGTTGCAGGTAGAGGCGTGTCATGGATGAGCGGAGAATCCCACCAGGCAGAAGACAGCATCTTTACGGATGATGTCGCCCTGGAAGATTCTGTTTCAGCACATCTTGCTATTGATACGCTTGCAGAACATGAGAAGACAGAACTTGACTCGCTTGAGGAAGCCATCATGCGACATAATCAGGCCATTGACGATTCGTTGCGTCTTGACTCTATAAACAAGAAAAAGAAGAACGCCCTTGAGGCACCGGTAACATATTCGGGTTCTGACTCCATGGTTTACTATGCATCGTCAAAGACGGCGCACATCTTCGGTGAGGCAAAGGTTGATTACCAGGACATGAAACTTGAGGCAGAAGTGATACGAATGAGTCTTGACTCAAGTCTTGTCAGAGCAGAGGGAGCACGCGACACCCTCGACCAACTGTATGGCACACCCAAATTCCAGATGGGTAGCGAGTCTTATGACAGTGAGAGTATGGCATTCAACTTCAAGACAAAGAAGGGAATGATCAACAACGTATATACCGAGCAAGAAGATGGATTCATGACTGCAGATCTGTCAAAACGAGACAGTAGTGGCGTGATTTACATGCAACATGGCCGTTACACCACATGCGACGACCCACACCCAGACTTCTATATAGCACTCTCAAGAGCAAAGGTTCGCCCGGGAAAGGACGTTGTGTTCGGTCCGGCCCACCTCGTGGTGGCCGACGTCCCATTGCCTCTGGCTCTCCCATACGGATTCTTCCCATTCACCACAAGCTATTCTTCCGGATTCATCATGCCAACCTACGGTGAGGATTCCTCACGTGGATTCTACCTCCGTGATGGTGGTTACTATTTTGCCATCAGCGATAAGGTTGATATGAAACTCCTTGGAGAAATCTATACCAAGGGTTCTTGGGGCGTGTCTGCTGCCAGCAACTACCGCAAGCGCTACAAATACAACGGCTCATTCTTATTCTCATATCAGGATGTGAGAAATGGTGATAAGGGAATGCCTGACTACCAGAAGCAGACCAGTTTCAAGCTTCAGTGGAGCCATCGTCAGGATTCAAAGGCTAATCCATACAGCAATTTCTCTGCAAGTGTCAACTTTGCGTCGTCAAGTTTCGAGAAGACCAATCTTAACTCCATGTATAACCCGACGGCCATGACTCAGAGTACACGTACATCTTCCGTCAGTTACAGTACCTCATTCTCGAGCATCGGTCTGTCGCTGTCTTCTTCTATGAACTTGTCGCAGAACATGCGAGACACCACGCTGGCAGTGTCCCTTCCAGAACTTGCCATCAACCTTGCACGCTTCTATCCTTTCAAGCGTAAGCATGCAGCAGGCAAAGAACGCTGGTATGAGAAAATCTCTATGTCATATACCGGACAGATTCGTAACAGCATCAATACAAAGGAGAGTCTGCTGCTCAAGTCCTCATTCACCAAAGACTGGCGTAATGGTTGGCAGCATCAGATACCTATCAGCGGTTCGTTCTCGCTGTTTGACGTTATCAATATCTCTCCTTCCTTCAATCTTACCGATCGTACCTATCTGTCGAAGGTCAACAAGTCATGGGATGAGGTTAACCAGCGAGAGCTCAATGATACTGTCAGTGGTTTCTACAATGTATATAACTGGAATCTCTCGCTCGGCATGTCAACCAAAGTCTATGGACGTTTCATCCCTAACCGAAAGATATTCGGTGACAAGATTGAGGCAATACGCCACGTCATAACCCCTACCATATCATTCAGTTATGCGCCAGACTTCTCTGAGCATCGATTCGGATTCTGGGACTCTTATCAAAAGACAGACAAGGACGGAAATGTAACCTTTGTCCCATATTCACCATATCAGAACGGTCTGTTTGGTACGGTGTCAAGAGGCAAGAGCGGTAATCTTAGTATTGATGTAGGCAATAATATCGAGATGAAGATAAAGTCAGAAAAGGATACAACAGGTGTCAAGAAGATAAGCATTATCGACGAGTTTGGTTTCAATATGTCCTATAACCTCGCTGCAAGCAAGAAGCATTGCGATGTGCATAACTGTGACCACCTTGAGCATCCATTGTCAGACCTGTCCACCCGTCTGCGCCTTAAGCTCACCAAGAGTTATACGTTCAATATGAATGCCGTGTTTGCTACCTATGCCTACGAACTTGACAAAGATGGTAAACCTTATGTGGGCAATCATACCGAATACAGTTTTGGACGATTTGGCCGATTCCAAGGCATGTCGCAGAACCTTTCATACACTCTGACTCCAGACAAACTAAAGAAACTGTTTACTGGAGAGGGTGGTGAAGATAACAAGAACTCAAAGCCGAAGAATGACGACGAGGATGAAGACGATACAGGCGTAGAAACCAATATCGACGATACGATGCAGAGTGCAAAGAAGGGTTCACGATCTGCAGGCAAGGATAAGGCAGAAGTTGACGAGGATGGATACATGTCGTTCTCTATGCCTTGGTCGCTAACTTTTGGTTATGGTATCACAATGCGTGAGAATACTTCTGGCAAGTTCAACGAGAAGACGATGCGCTATCCGTACATGTTCACTCAGACACTCAACTTCAGTGGCAACGTCCGCATAGCACAAGGTTGGGACATACAGTTCACTTCAGGTTATGATTTCGACATGAAGAAACTATCTATGACCACCGCCTCTCTCCAGCGTGACCTGCATTGTTTCCAGATGTCATGCTCAGTAGTGCTTGCGCCTTATATGTCGTACAATTTCTCGTTCCGCTGTAATGCAGCGACACTTACTGATGCCCTCAAGTATGACAAGCGAAGCAGTTCGTCAAACAACATCCGCTGGTATTAAGGAAATGTTATTCAACTTTCGTAAGCTCCGCTTGCTTCAGTTTCAAGGAGTTATAGGGAAGATATAGGCTCCCCTTTATCTCCTAAGAAAGTTGAAGCTTGCGAAACTTGTAAATATTATAAGGAGAAACTATTATGGTTCAAGATTTAGCGTTGATATTAGTTGTAGCAGGTATCGTTACACTACTTTTCAAGAAACTGAAGCAGCCACTCGTTCTTGGCTATATAGTTGCTGGTTTTCTCGTCTCTCCTCACATGCCTTATCTTGCATCAGTCGTTGAGAAGGAAGGTATTCAGGAATGGGCTGACATAGGTGTCATGTTCTTGCTTTTCGCACTCGGTCTTGACTTCTCGTTCAAGAAGATTCTCAAGATGGGTGCTGCCCCAATAATAGCGGCAATAACCATTGTCATGTGCATGATGATGACCGGATACACGGTTGGCATGCTGTTTAAGTGGGATCATATTGACTGCGTCTTTCTTGGCGGTATGCTCGCCATGTCTTCCACAACCATTATTTATAAGGCGTTTGACGATTTAGGGCTGAGACAGAAACAGTTCGCATCTCTTGTGATGAGTGTGCTGATTCTTGAAGACATACTCGCCATTGTGATGATGGTTATGCTGACGGCAATTGCCTCTGATGGTACGCCTGAAGGAAGCATGATGCTTATGTCCATTCTCCGAATAGGCTTTTTCCTTATCCTTTGTTTTGTTATCGGAATCTTTGCCATACCTCTCTTTCTTCGCAAAGTCCGAAAACTCATGACTGCAGAGACATTGCTGATCGTCAGCCTTGGTATGTGCTGCTTTATGGCAGTCGTTTCAACCAAGGCAGGATTCAGTAGTGCTTTGGGAGCGTTTGTCATGGGAAGTATATTCGCAGAAACCATTGAAGCTGAGAAGATTGAGCGAGTGATAAATCCAGTAAAAGACCTCTTTGGCGCCGTATTCTTCGTCTCGGTCGGTATGCTTGTTGATCCGGTTGTCATTGTTGATTATGCCATGCCAATAGCAGTTCTCGTGATTACTATTCTGATAGGGCAATCCATATTCGGCACATTAGGATTCTTCCTTTCCGGACAGACACTTCATACGGCTTTGCGTTGTGGTTTCTCCATGGCCCAGATAGGCGAGTTCGCTTTTATTATTGCTTCTCTTGGCATGTCTATGCATGTCATAGCAGATTATCTCTATCCAGTGGTTGTGGCCGTATCTGTCATTACCACGTTCCTTACGCCATACATGATTCGCAGCGCAGAACCTGTCTATCACTTCCTTGAGCGCGCTCTTCCAAAGAGCATCATCATGCAGATCAATTCACTGACAACAAAGCATCAGGGAGAAGAACAGGCAAAGAGCGATGGTCGCACCCAGCGCCAGCTTTGGAATACACTGTTGCGCTCGATGCTTATAAACACCGTGATATACACGATACTTCTCGTTGCTATAACCTACATCATGCTGACCTTCTTCCTGCTGTTTGCTCGTGGCATTCTTCCTCATTGGTGGGCAAATGGAGTAACAGGCCTGATAGCCATTATCTGCCTTGCTCCTTTCATGCGTGCTATAGTCATGAAGAAGAATCATAGTGAGGAATGGCAGCAGCTGTGGAACATGTCAGCCTTGAATCGCTTGCCACTTGTCTCGACTATAGTGGCACGTTCTGCGATTTGTCTTGCATTCCTTTTCTATATATGCAATTACCTGGCACGCTTCGCCAATGCCATTGTCATCTGTCTCGGCATATTGGTTATTGTGGCTATCGTGCTGTCACGTTTCGTTAAGCAGAGAAGCATACGCCTTGAGCGCATGTTCATGAACAATCTGCGTTCAAGGGATGTTGCGGCACAGGTAAAAGGTGCAAAGCTGCCATCCTATGCATCGCATCTCTATGAACGTTCCCTTACTCTTTCTGAGGTTGTCGTACCAGAGAATTCTATATGGGCAGGCCAGACGCTTGCCGAATTGCAATTAGGCAGAAACTTTGGCGTACATGTCAGCAGTATCCTTCGCAATGGACGACGCCTTAACATCCCGTTGGGAATAGAACAGGTGTTCTCCGGAGATAGATTGCAGGTCATTGGTTCTGACGAACAGATTACCCAACTCACTCAGGTCATGACAAGCGTTGTCTATCCAGAAGATGACCGTGATGTGCTTGAGCGTGAGATGATATTGCGTCAGGTTGTACTCAAAAAGAGTTCGCCTGTTATCGGTAAGTCCCTACGCTGTAGCCGTTTGCGTGAAGACTACGGATTACTTGTTGTCGGTTTGGAGGAAGGTCAGCAGAATCTCTCTTCTGTCAATCCAGACCATGTCTTTGAGGCAGGGGATATTGTATGGTTAGTAGGTGAGCGCTCATCTTTTGAGCGCATAGGTTATTAATTGCAACTTGCAGAACCTCCTTGAATCTCTCTTTTGGGAGATTAAGTATTATTAGATAAGCTCATGTAGATAAATAAACAGGAGACAAGCGATACTATATGTTCGTTTGTCTCCTGTTTATTTGAAAAAAGAGGGTCGTACTGTGATTGTGATGAAAACTCCTTATGAAATAAGATTTGAGTGCCCTGCAACTTTGTAATCCACCGGCTATACAGCTTGACACCAGTATAGGGATGTGTTTTAAAGGACAAGTCTCGATAAGTGACACATATACCTGATGCCGTCGTGGCCCGCCATCGAAAAGCAGAACGGTCTCAGTTTTCGATTGTTAATTGATGAGTATCCCGATCTAACCAGTACGACCCAAGTGCAAAATTAATATAAAAATTTGTTATGACAAACAAAAACGTCAAAATCTTTTGATTATTCCAGTTTTTTTTCTTAATTTTGCATTCCAATAGAAATTAATACATAATTATATATATAAATGTACAGAACAAAAACCTGCGGTGAACTCCGCATAGAGAACGTTGGTCAGACTGTAACACTCGCCGGATGGGTGCAGGGTGTTCACAATCTTGGTGCGTTGACTTTTGTCGATATACGCGACCGTTATGGTATCACACAGTTAGCATTCAATGAGGAAGCTCCTGAAGAACTCCGAATGAAGGCTGGCAAGTTGGGCCGTGAGTATGTAATTCAGGCAACAGGTGTTGTTGCTGAGCGATATTCTAAGAATAAGAAAATAGCAACTGGTGATATTGAGATCATTGTTAGTGAACTTAATATCGTTAGCGAGAGTGTGACTCCTCCATTCACCATTGAGGACAATACCGATGGCGGAGATGATATCCGCATGAAGTATCGCTATCTTGACCTTCGTCGTCCATGCGTGCGTAAGAATCTCGAACTTCGCCATCGCATGACTATTCTCATACGCAACTTCCTTGACTCTAAGCAGTTCATAGAGGTTGAGACTCCTATTCTTATTGGTTCGACACCAGAGGGCGCTCGTGACTTCGTCGTTCCAAGCCGTATGAATCCAGGACAGTTCTACGCTCTGCCACAGTCGCCACAGACGCTGAAGCAGCTTCTTATGGTCAGTGGTTTCGACCGTTACTTCCAGATTGCAAAGTGCTTCCGTGATGAAGACCTCCGTGCTGACCGCCAGCCAGAGTTTACTCAGATAGACTGTGAGATGTCGTTCGTTGATCAGGATGACGTAATCGATCTCTTCGAGGATATGGCACGTCATCTCTTCAAGGAAGTGCTCAATGTAGATCTTCCTGCCAAGCTGCGCCAGATGACATGGCATGAGGCAATGCAGAAGTATGGATCTGACAAACCAGACCTTCGCTTCGGCATGGAATTCGTAGAACTCAAGGAAGTATTCCCACAGGGACAGTTCGCTGTGTTCGATGGTGCTGAGTACATCGGTGGTATTGTTGCAGAAGGATGTGCAAACTATACACGCAAGCAGCTTGACCAACTCACAGACTTCGTTAAGAGTCAGCAGGTAGGTGCTAAGGGACTTGTATATATTAAGGTGAACGAGGATGGTTCACTCAAGTCATCTGTTGATAAGTTCTATACACCAGAGCAGATACAGGCAGTTGCAGACCATTGCGGTGCAAAGAAGGGCGACCTTATCCTCATTCTCTCAGGTGATAAACCAAACAAGACACGCGTACAACTTTGTGCCCTGCGTCTTGAGATGGGTAAGCGTCTTGGATTGATGAGCAAGGATAAGTTCGAGTGTCTCTGGATTGTTGACTTCCCACTCTTCGAATGGAGTGATGAGGAGCAGCGTCTCATGTCAACCCACCACCCATTCACTATGCCTAACCCTGACGATGTTCCATTGCTTGATACTGACCCAGCTAAGGTTCGTGCTAAGGCCTATGACTTCGTATGCAACGGTATTGAAGTTGGTGGTGGTTCACTTCGTATCCATGATGGCAAGCTTCAGGCAAAGATGTTTGAGGTTCTTGGCTTCACACCAGAGAAAGCAATGCAGCAGTTTGGTTTCCTCATCAATGCCTTCAAGTATGGAGCACCACCTCATGCAGGTCTTGCCTTCGGTCTTGATCGCTTCGTGAGCATCATGGCAGGTCTGGATTCAATTCGCGACGTCATAGCATTCCCTAAGAACAACAGCGGTCGTGACGTAATGCTTGATGCACCAGGCTTCATCGACCAGAAGCAACTTGACGAACTGCAGTTGGCACTCGATCTTAAGGAATAGTAGAAAAAAACCTTGACTGACAGCCATTTGCAAGTTGACAATAGTCAAAAAAACTTCAAAAATCTCCGTAATTGAACAAAATGCTTGAAAATAAAGCAGTTTTCTGTTTGTTGTGTCAGAAATAATGACTAATTTTGCACACGAAATAAGGATATTAATGTGTTAGCACATTATAGAAAATAGGTTTAGTGTTGCATAGGCAACGAATAACAGAAAAGATTTTCAGGTAATATTTAATTATGGCAGAAAAGAAGACTACAAAGGCTGCAGCAACAGAAGCAAAGGCTGCTGCACCAAAGAAGGCTGCTGCTCCAAAGAAGGCAGCTGCTCCAAAGAAGGCAACAACAGCAAAGAAGGCTGCTGCGCCTGCTATTGTTATTAACTCAGAGAATGCAGGTTTCCGTGCTGGTGATGTTTACCAGGCACTCGCTGCAGAGGGCAAGGCTCTCACTGTTGCTGAGATTGCAAAGGTTGCAAATATTTCTGAGGCTGAGGTTATCCTCGGTGCAGGATGGCTCCTCAAGGAGGGCAAGATTATGGGTGAGAACGGTACTATCGTACTCGCTTAAGATTTTCTCTCTATTAAAGGATATACAAAGAAGGGTTTTGTTCTCCTATGTCAGTAGGAAAACAGAACCCTTTTTATTTTTCTCTCTGATGGGATGACCATCTATTCATACATCTTCTATATTTAGTTCTGCGTATAAACTTTGGATTACAGTAAAGACATAATTAGCATATTGCTGAGAGTTCCGGAAGGTCTTTCTATCAGGAAGATTGTGCGTCATGTATATAATTCGCACAATACGCTGTTCGAAACTGCCGATCTTGAAGAGATAAAGCGTTCTGTTACCCAGTATCTTATACGCAACTCAAAGACTCCGTCGTCACCTATTGAGCGCACAACTGAGCGTGGGGTGTATCGTTTGAACGAGAAATCGCAAGAATCGCGTGAGCTCATGTTGCAATTCCGAGAGCAGGAAGATGATCCGGTGAAGAACGTTCCACCAACAGACACGTCGCTGGATATGTTCGAAGGAATGTATTAAGTAGGTGTGTAAAATTATTTATACAATCCTTGCACTATCTACTAATGCATCTTCAGCACCCAATACCGGTTGAGTAGCACCCACTACACGCCCTTGTATTAGGCACTGAATCATAATACAATCATTATAAAAATAATTTTGCACACCTACTTAAAACAATAGATTTTAATCAATATTTATTATTAGTTAGTTAACCAAATATATTTTGACTTCTATATAACAAATTGTTATTAATGCAGTATTCTCCTCCCCTCAGGGAGGGTGTGAGGGGACTACTTTTAATTATTCTTTCTATCATGAATAATCATTTGGTAATAATGGCAGGCGGCGTAGGCAGCCGTTTCTGGCCAATGAGTACAGAAGAGACACCTAAACAATTCATTGATGTCCTTGGTGTGGGCAAGTCCCTGCTGCAACTTACTATGCAGCGCTTTAGTGGAATCTGTCCTCCGGAGAACGTGTGGGTAGTAACAAACGAGCGTTATGTAGAACAAGTTCGTGAGCAACTGCCTGAAATACCTGCAGAGAACATCCTCAGTGAGCCATGTCGCAGAAACACTGCTCCATGTATCTGCTACGTTAGTTGGCGCATAAAGAAGAAGGATCCTAAGGCAAACATTGTTGTTACGCCAAGCGACCACATCGTTACCGATACTGCTGAGTTTCAGCGAGTAGTGAAATCTGCACTGCAGTTTACAAGCGAGAGCGATGCTATTGTTACTCTCGGAATGAAGGCTACACGTCCAGAGACAGGCTATGGCTATATTCAGGCCGATCTCTCTGTAAGTACAGCACGCAACAAGGAGATTTTTGCAGTAGAATCATTCAGAGAGAAACCAGACCTGGAGACTGCTAAGGTGTATGTCAGAAAAAACAATTACTTCTGGAATGCAGGCATCTTCATTTGGAGCGTTTCTACCATTGTCAATGCATTCCGCCTCTATGCGCCAAACGTGAACAGACTCTTCGAGGATATAGAAGATGTCTATGGTACACCTGCCGAGCAAGAGGTTATCAATAAGGTTTATCCAGATTGCGAGAGCATCTCCGTTGACTATGCTATCATGGAGAAGGCAGAGGATATCTATGTCATGCCTTCTGACTTCGGATGGAGTGACCTTGGCACATGGGGATCGTTATGGACACTCACCTCACATGATGTCTTTGGTAATGGAACTATTGGCAACAACATCCGCCTTATAGATTCCAACAACTGCATCGTCCATACTACAGAAGAGAAACAAGTTGTCATTCAGGGACTTGATGGATATATCGTAGCAGAGAAAGACAATACGCTTCTTATCTGTAAACTATCTGAAGAACAACGCATAAAGAACTTCCACGATTAGTAAAACAAAAAAAGCATTCGTCCTGGCGAATGCTTTTTTTGTGTCCTTTATGTGTAATTGGTTTGATTATCTCTGCTCATTTTCTGATAGGTGGCATCTCATTTATCCGAAAAGAAGTTTGAGAGCATCCTCAACTCTTCTTGTCGGATGAATGTTTATGCTAAAGCGCGAAGCGTTAAGACCACTATTATTATAATAAGGTATTATGATATCGGTGAATCCAAGCTTCTCCGCTTCGGCAATACGCTGTTCGATTCGGTTTACTGGACGTACCTCACCAGACAGTCCTACCTCGCCACACATGCACCATCCTGCTTCTACCGGCATGTCCATGTTGCTTGAAATGACTGCCGTTATCACGCTGAGATCCATTGCCATATCCGTAACACGCAGTCCGCCTGCTATGTTGATAAAGACATCCTTCTGTGCTAAGCGGAAACCAACGCGCTTCTCCAGTACTGCAAGGAGCATGTTGAGGCGACGCTGGTCAAAACCAGTTGCAGAGCGTTGTGGAGTTCCGTAAGCGGCAGTAGATACCAAAGCCTGTGTCTCCACGAGGAATGGGCGAACGCCTTCGATAGAAGCAGAGATGGCAAGACCAGACATTCCCTCGTTCTCCTTTGTCAGAAGCAACTCCGAAGGGTTGCTCACCTGGCGCAGACCAGTCTGCTGCATCTCGTAGATTCCCAGTTCGCTGGTAGAGCCAAAGCGGTTCTTGATAGAGCGAAGGATACGATACATGTGGTGCTGGTCTCCTTCAAACTGAATCACAGTGTCAACAATATGCTCCAATATCTTAGGACCTGCTATCGAGCCATCCTTTGTAATATGGCCGATAAGAATGACAGGCACACCGCTTGACTTTGCAAAACGCAACAAGGCAGATGCACATTCGCGCACCTGGGTGAGCGAACCAGGAGATGAGTCAACATCCTCTGTAGCAATGGTTTGTATTGAATCAATGATAACAAGCTCAGGCTTTTCCTCCTTTATGCAGTTGAAAATGTTCTCAAGTGAGTTCTCGCAAAGGATGGAAAGGTTGTCTGGCGTTGACTCCCTGCTGCAGATACGCTGAGCACGCATCTTGAGCTGATGGGCGCTTTCCTCACCACTCACGTACAGAATCTTCGTGTCAGAGATATTGAGAATGGTCTGCAGAGTCAATGTTGACTTGCCGATACCAGGTTCACCACCTATCAGCACGATGCTGCCTTTTACAAGACCACCACCAAGAACGCGGTTCAGCTCATCGTCGTTCATGTCCAGACGCGGTTCGTCCTTAGTAGAAATGTCATGCAACTTCTGTGCGTGGTGACTGTGTTTGCCAGCCATCAACCCTACGTCAGCACCACCACGACGAATCGCTCCGGCAGCAGAACGAGCCGCATTCTGTCCGGTATCGTTGCTGATTCGTATCTCTCGGTACGTGTTCCACTGTCCACAGCTTTGGCATTTGCCAATCCATTTGGCACTCTCCTGTCCACAGTTGGAACACACGTATGCAATCTTATCTTTTGCCATTTCGGGTATTTGTATTATATTTGTTTAGGGCAGAAATCTGCAATTGGGCATTTCTCACAATGAGGCTTGCGGCTTGTGCAGATGTATCGCCCATGAAGCAGCAGCCAATGGTGCGCCCTTGACAGCAGTTCCTGTGGGATAACCTTCACCAATTCCCGCTCAACCTTCTCCGGAATGTCAGCTTTCCTGTTTACGAGGCCAAGGCGATGCGACACGCGGAATACATGCGTGTCAACAGGCATTGCAGCCTGGTCAAACGCTACGGCAAGCATCACGTTTGCTGTCTTTCTTCCTACGCCAGGCAATGCCACCAAATCATCGAAGGCAGAAGGCACCTCGCCGCCATGTTTATCACAAAGCATTCGTGCCATTTGCACCAGATGCAGCGACTTGGCGTTAGGATAACTGACACTTGATACATATTCCAGCACATCCTCCGGCTCAGCCTCTGCCATTGATTTAGCATCAGGATAGGCACGGAATAGGGCAGGAGTCACCATGTTCACACGCTTATCGGTGCATTGAGCGCTTAAAACGACAGCGCACAGCAACTGGAATACCGAGCCGAACTCCAGTTCGGTAGTAATCTCCGGTTGCTGTGCGTAGAAGTAATCAAGAATATTCTTGATACGGTCTTTCTTTATCACTTCTTCTCAGATGTTTTTTCATCCTTCTTGTCAGCTGCCTTTGCTGCAGGAGCAGGCTTGTAAGCCTTGTTCAGACCAGCAATAATCTCAGCTGTGATGTCGTATGCCTTGTCAGCATAAAGCAGGTTGTCGCCAGACTTAGAGAAGATGATTGAGTACTTCTTGTCCTTGTTGTAGCGTGCAAGATAGTTTGCAATAGAGTCGTGGAGAGCCTTGTTGAAGCTGTCCTGCTCCTGTGCAAACTCGGTAGAAAGACGCTGCTGAAGCTGCTGGAGGTCAGCATTCTGCTTCTGGAGACCAGCCTGATAAGCCTCTGCCTGCTCACGTGTGTAAGCATTCTGCTGAATCTTCTGCTGGAAGTTGTTAGCAGCATTCTGCAGAGCCTGTCCCTTCTGCTGTATTGTAGCCTCAATGTTCTGTCCCTTCTTCTCGAGGATAACCTTGTAGTCCTTGCAGAACTGGTACTGTGTCATGATAGAGTCAACCTCTACATAGGCAATCTTGAGCTCAGCAGGAGCATTCTGTGACTGTGCTGGCTGTTCGTCAGCAGACTTTGACTTGTCGCATGATGTGAATGCGACGCATGCGAATGCAGCGATGAAAGCTGCACGTAAAATGTTCTTCTTCATTTTTTTTTATTGTTGTTTTTTCTTTATTTCGATGATTTGATGTATCGATGTTTTGATTTTAACTATTTAACTTCTTAACGCTTTTACTTCATCAACTTACGCTGACGGTCCTCTTTGTCCTGATCCATGACACAGTGTATGCCACGGTCTTTCATTGCCTGACTGTCATGAATATGTTGCGATGTCATGGTTCCATTAGGCTTCAGTAGCACCTTTATTCCTAAAAAAGCAACGCCTATAACCAATATTAACACCGAAAAGATAAGAGTTTTGAGCATTTTTTATTACCTTTGCAGTACTATTTTGTACAATTATGGTGCAAAGTTAGTAAAAATTCTTGGTATTACCTTATAAATATATCATAATAATGACTAAAAAAGAATTAAAACCTGCAATTGTCTTTGAAGAATTTGCAAAAATCAATCAGATTCCACGTCCTTCTAAGCACGAGGAGAAGATTATTGAGTACTTGAAGGGAGTCGGTGAGGAACTCGGTCTTGAAACTGTCGTTGACGAAACCGGTAATGTAGTAATCCGCAAGCCAGCCACTCCTGGTATGGAGCAGAAACCTACTGTAATCCTGCAGTCGCACATGGATATGGTGTGCGAAAGCCTTGCCGGTAAGGACATTGATTTTGAGAATGACCCTATCGAAACATACGTTGACGGCGAATGGCTTCGTGCAGATCGCACGACACTTGGTGCCGACGACGGCATCGGTTGTGCCATGGAGCTTGCTCTCCTTCGCTCAACCGACGTGCAGCATGGACCTATCGAGTGCGTGTTTACCCGTGACGAGGAGACCGGTTTGACTGGAGCCATGGGCATGAAGGCTGGTTTCATGAACGGCGACTACCTCATTAACCTCGACTCAGAGGACGAAGGACAGTTCTTTATCTCATGTGCTGGCGGTATCAACACATCTGCCGTATTCGAGTATAAGCGTGAGGACGCACCAGCAGGAATGTTCTTCATGGAAGCAAACGTGAAGGGATTGCTCGGTGGACACTCAGGAGACGACATCAACAAGAAGCGTGCAAACAGCATAAAGATACTCGCTCGATTCCTCTATCAGGAGCTTCAGAAGATGCCATTATGCCTCGCTCAGGTTGACGCTGGTAAGGCACACAACGCCATTCCACGTGAAGGCATGATGATTTTTGCCGTACCTGCTGCACAGAAAGAGACCGTAAAGGCAGATTGGAATGTGTTTGCTGCAGAGGTAGCAGAAGAGTTCCATGCTACAGAAGGCAAGATAGAGATGACCCTTGGCTCAGCAGAAGCACAGCCAGTCATAGAGAGTGGCGTTGCTAATCGCATGATCCAGTGTCTCCAGGCAATAGACAACGGCGTCTATGCAATGTGTCAGGACGAAGACCTCGCATGGCTTGTAGAGACATCAAGCAACCTTGCAAGCATCCATACTAAAGACACTGAGGCAGAGATTGTTACCTCTCAGCGTTCATGTGTGATGTCACAGCGCCAGAATATGGCTGCAAGTATCAAGGCATGTTTTGAACTTGCAGGCGCAAAGGTAGAGCAGGGCGATGGCTATCCTGCATGGCAACCACGTGCCAACAGCCATCTTGTGGATGTTACGGTGCAGACATATCGCGACCTCTTCAATCGTGAACCAAAGGTAATTGGCATCCATGCAGGTCTTGAGTGCGGCCTCTTTGCCGAGCGCTATCCTAACCTTGACATGGTAAGTATGGGCCCAACGCTCCGTGGTGTGCACTCTCCAGACGAGTGTCTGCTTATTCCTACCGTCCAGATGGTATGGGATCACCTGCTTGAGATACTCAAGAACATCTAACCATCAGGTGACAAAATAACGATAATTTTATAGTTCGAAGAATGCAATCAGTATCTTTTCATAATGCAAAAGATACTGATTCATCTTCCAATTCTTAGCCCTTTATGTGGTAATTACTCAGTCTTTACGTTGTAATTACTCAGTAATTAGACTGTAATTACTCAGTCTTTACATTGTAATTACTCAGTCTTTACAACATAAAAGGCTACGTTTTGCATCATGAAAGGCTATGTTTTACATCATAAAAGGCAGCGTTTCGCATTATGAAAGGCTACCCTTTGGAGGATGCATCATATAGCCTCGTCGGACTTAAAGCAAAGATATTAGGTTTGAAAAGTAACCATTTGAAATACAGAAGAATACTGGTCGTGGTGCTGATGCTTATTCTGAGCATCAGTACCTTTGCCGTTTCTGCTCCAAAGCGTGAAGTACGCGCTGTGTGGCTCACTACCATTGGCGGCCTTGACTGGCCACATTCGTTTGCACATACGCCAAGCGCAGTAGAACAACAGAAACAAGAACTGAGGTCAATACTCGACAAACTGCAGCGTGCAAACATCAACACCGTGCTGTTTCAGGTGCGAGTACGTGCCACAAGTGTGTTCCCTACGACAGCCGATTCCGGCAACGAACCATGGGACGGATGCCTTTCCGGCACGCCAGGCATGTCGCCAGGATATGACGCTTTGCAGTATGCCATAGACGAATGCCATCGCCGTGGCATGGAAGTTCATGCCTGGGTGGTGACGATACCTGTCGGCAAATGGAATGCATACGGATGTAAGGAACTGAGAAAGAAGCATGCAGACATGCTCATCAAGATTGGCGAGGAGGGCTACATGAACCCTGCCGACGAACGTACGGCTCAATATTTAGCAAGATATTGCGCTGACGTTACGCGCCGTTATGACATCGACGGCATACATCTTGACTACATCCGCTATCCCGAAACCATGAAGAAACTGCCAAAGGCAGAGGAAGGTCGCCGCAACATAACACGCATAGTCAAGGCCATTCATGATGCCGTGAAGGTGCAGAAGCCATGGGTTAAGATGTCATGTTCGCCGATTGGCAAGCACGATGACACTCGCCGATACTGGAGTCATGGGTGGAACGCACGCTCAAGAGTGTTCCAGGACGCCAAGGAATGGATGCGACAGGGACTCATGGACATGGAATTCCCGATGATGTACTTCCGTGGTAACAACTTCTATCCCTTCGCAATAGACTGGCAGGAAGGCTCTTACGGAAAGATGATGGTGCCGGGACTTGGCATATACTTCCTTCATCCGAAGGAGCAGAACTGGAACATCATGGACATAACCCGCGAACTTTACGTCCTCAGAGAGCAAGGAATGGGCTTCTGTATGTTCCGTTCTAAGTTCTTTACAGACAACACCAAAGGACTCTATGATATTGTGTGTCAGGATATTTGCCGCTATCCGGCATTGGTTCCACCTACGCCTTGCAACTCAGGCCATTGCTCTTCAGCCAAGCTATGCAACAGTTGCAAACTGCCATTGCCACCGACGGAGATGAAGGTGAACTATGGTTTCGGCGGCACAACGATAGAGTGGGGTAGTGCAACCGACCTCAGCGACGGCAACTACCTTACATATAATATATATGTGTCAGACCAGTATCCCGTCGATACCGATAAGGCAGAGAACCTGCTTGCTACCTACTGCCACGGCAACAAGCTGAAAGTGGCGTCGCAAAACCGCATGTACTACGCCGTGACTGCCATTGACCGCTACGGTCGGGAAAGCACAGCGCGGCAGATGCACGATAAGAGACTCCCTGCCGATGCTAAGCCAGGATGGTACTACGTGACACATCCGCTGGGTAGATAACATAGCCCCACCCCGGCCCTCCCGAGGGAGGGGGAGGATATAGAAGAATCAAAAGAGATAGTAATAAAAAAGAAATAGATTATGAATAAGTACAGATTTATTTTACTTTGCATGCTGATGGTACCCTCGTTGCTTCATGCTGTGCCTGCAAAAAACAGATGGAAGCAGATGCTGGCAGCAGACGGAACGATGCTGAACGTAAAGATGATGGGCGACGAGAACGGACATTGGTTTGTGGATGAGGCAGGAAACGTGCTTCTGATGGATGCCAACGACGTATTGTACTATGCCTCAGAGAGAAACGTTTCAGCATTAAAGGCAAAGAGTAAGGCAAAAAGTGAGGCGAGCAGAGCAAGGCGAATGAAACGCTTGCAAAATGCAAGAACCAAGGGAAAGCGTGCTGAAGGCGCTGGATTTGATTTTGGTGGCGAGCCGACATTGTACCAAGGCAAGAAGAAAGGACTTGTCATTCTTGTTGAGTTTTCTAACAGGAAGTTCAGCTTTGGCACTGCTACGCAATCCGTTAACGAATTGTATGACAAGTTTTACAATAGCAATGGCGCTCCTCAGGCGGGCTATTTAGGATCCGTTCACGATTATTTCTATGACCAGTCCTATGGCCAATTCGACCTGACTTTTGACGTTATTGGACCTGTTCAGGTGTCAAAAGCCTCTACTTACTACGGCAAGAACGATTTGTATGGTGACGATCTGCACCCAGCAGAGATGGTCATCGAGGCATTGCAACTGGCTTCTGAACAAGGAGTTGACTTCTCTCAGTACGATTGGGATGGTGATAGCGAGGTCGATCAGGTGCTTTGTGTGTATGCCGGAACTGGCGAAGCGGCGAGCTCAGTGTCCTCGGACATCTGGCCACATGAGTTCAATCTCGAAAGCGCGAACTATTATGGCGACGGCACAGGAGTACAAAACTTCGGCGATGTGTATGTCAATACTTATGCCGTGACTTGTGAATTGGCAAGCCGTAACACTATGGATGGCATCGGAACAGCCTGCCATGAGTTCTCCCATTGCCTCGGATTGCCTGACTTTTACGATACGGAATACTCGGGAGCATCAGGCATGATGAACTGGGATTTGATGGCCGGTGGTAGCTATTCAGGACCAAATGGAAACGGTGAGGTGCCTGTTGCGTACAATTCTCATGAGCGTTGGATGGCAGGATGGCTTACTCCTACAGTGCTGGACGAACCATGTGTCGTTACGGATATGCCTTACTTGGGCGACGAACCTGTGGCATACGTTATCTACAATGATGCCTGTCCGTCAGAACATTACCTGCTGGAGAACCGCCAGTTGTCGCGATGGGATAGCTATCTGAATACCAACAGCAGCACGCATGGTATGCTTATTCTGCACGTTGACTATGACGAAATGACGTGGTTTGATAATACTGTCAACAACGACAAGAACCATCAGCGTATGTGTTTTGTGCCTGCAGACAACAGCTACGGAACGTATTCGCGTTGGGATGGCATGTGGACAGCAAACGCAAAGCAGATGGCTGGCGATCCATTCCCTGGGTTGAGCGGTGCTACTGAGTTTACGGACAAGAGCGTTCCGGCACAGAAACTCTTCAATGCCAATACCGACGGCACTTTCTTCCTGCACAAACCGATAACCGCAATTAGTGATAACAATGGCCTTGTGTCATTCTGTTTCATGGACGGAACTACAGGAATTTCTGCTGCGTCAATAAACGATGAGGCGCAGGATGTCTATTCGCTGCAGGGAATAAAGATGGGAAAGCGTATCGACAAGCTCCCAAAGGGCATATATATAATAGGTGGAAAGAAAGTCATGATTGCTGAAACCCATCGGTAAATCATAAGGTTTTGGATGTTTTTTGATAAACCCCAGTCATGCAAGTAAAGTTGGATGAATACGGAATTCTTGCTAAATATAAGTATGTTTTGAAACAGTTAGAGTTAAATCGTGTTAATAGGTTTTGGCTTTTCTTGTAGGGTTCAAAAAATAGCAGTACCTTTGTCAATGTGTTTTTCATGGTATTAGATTATATTAGGGATTGGCTGTCGTGAGACATTCAATCCTTTTTTCTTTTTTATTGACTATGAAAAAAAGCATACTTCCTATTGAATGACCATGCTATTAGTAGCGAATGAAATTATCATTCGTAGCCTTTGAAATTTTCATTAGTAGCGAATGGAGTGGCTATTTGTATTTGTATGCATCGGCCATAAGTATTGGTCGGTGTCAAACCGTATGCCATGCTTTGCCATAGGCGTTAGGCAAATGAAAAATGAATGTACCAACAGGCGCAATGCTGTTGATACATCCATTTGAGAATATGATGCAAAAAACGCTGCCGTTATGCTTCGGCAAGACTCTTTGCTTTAGCAAGGGCGATGTCGATATGTGGGCAAATGTGGTCCTCGCCAATGAGATCGTAGAAATGAGCCTTGGCAAGTACCTCATGAACCTTAGGGTTTACACCCGAAAGAACGACGTCGATGTGCTGCTGCTTCGACGTGATGATGATGTTTGAAAGGTTGTGGATACCCGTTGAATCAATGAAAGGCACCTTGCGCATACGAATGATACGGACGCGTGGCTTCTCACGATAACGAGACATAAGTTCCTCAGCCTTGTTGCCTGCACCAAAGAAATAAGGACCGTCTATCTCATAAACCTCAACGTTGTCAGGTACGATAAGGTGCTCATCGTGCTGTGCCTCAAGGTCAGATTCTGCTTCTACGTCAATGTCGTGAACAAGTTTCACATCGCTGGTTTCAGCCATACGGCGCATGAAGAGCAGACAAGCTATGACGATGCCAACCTCAATGGCGATGGTAAGGTCGAAGACTATCGTGAGGAAGAAGGTCACGAGAAGTACCGTAATGTCTGACTTTGGATTGCGGAGAATACCGAGGAACGATGGAATACCGCACATGTTGTAAGACACAACGACCAAAACGCCTGCCAGACATGCCATAGGAATGTACTGCGCAAGTGGCATCAGGAAGAGGAAAATCAGCAGGAGCACGACGGCATGGATAATGCCGGCAACAGGAGTCTTGCCTCCATTGTTGATGTTGGTCATAGTACGTGCGATGGCTCCGGTAGCAGGTATGCCACCGAAGAGCGGGGTGAAGAGGTTGGCAATGCCTTGACCTATCAGCTCGTTGTTAGAGTTATGTCGGTCGCCTATCACACCATCTGCCACCGTAGCAGACAGCAATGACTCGATAGCACCAAGGATGGCAATGGTGAGAGCTGGCTGGACAAGTCCCTTGATGGTCATCCATGAAAGTTCAGGAACACTTGCTCCAGGAAGGTTTGACGAGATGGAGAATCGGTCGCCGATGGTCTCAATGCTCTCAACTCCAGCATATTGCTTCAGTACGAGTGCTACGATTGTGGTCACGATGATGGCAATCAGCGAACCAGGAATCTTCTTGCTCAGCTTTGGAAGTAGCACAATGATAAGCACACTGAGTATGCCGATGGCAAGACTCCATAGGTCGAGCGATGAGATATTCTGACCGTAGCATATCCATTTCTCAATGAAGTCAGATGGAACCTTGTCAATCTGAAGACCGAAAAAGTCCTTCATCTGGGTAGAGAAAATGGTTACGGCAATACCCGAAGTAAATCCTACGACGATAGGATATGGTATGTACTTGATGATAGTGCCAAGATGCAGCAAGCCAAAGAGTATCAGGAAGATGCCGGCCATGAGTGTAGCGATGCTCAAACCAACCATTCCGTAGTTTTCAATGATGCCATAAATGATGATGATGAATGCTCCGGTAGGTCCGCCAATCTGTACTTTCGAACCGCCAAACACAGAAATCAGGAATCCGGCTACTATTGCTGTGATGATGCCTTTCTCGGGAGAAACACCAGAGGCGATACCGAATGCAATGGCAAGAGGTAGCGCCACGATGCCGACAATGATACCAGCCATGAGGTCGGCCATGAAGGTTTTGCGGTCGTAATGGCGTAGTGAAGATATTAATTTAGGTCTGTACATGCGTTGTTGTTTTGTTTGTTCTATTATTCAGAAGACATGAAATCAAGAAGTCAAGGAGTCAGGAGGTCAAGGGAAACATAAACCTTGCAGTTTGAATCCTTGACTTCTTGGCTTCTTGACTTCTTGACTTCGTGAAACCTTATTTAATATAAGGTATTATTTGTTCTTGAGCAAATCGCGAATCTCTGTGAGAAGTTTCTCCTCTGCTGTTGGCTCTGGTGCAGCCTCTGGCTCAGCAGGTGCTTCCTCTTCCTTCTTCTTGCTCAGTTTGTTGATGCCCTTAATCATGATGAAGATACAGAATGCTACGATGATGAAGTCGATGATGTTCTGTACAAACTGTCCATACTTGATTGAAGCCTCACCAATCTTGACGCTAAGACCAGAGAAGTCAACACCACCTGTTGCCATACCGATGAGTGGCATGAGTACGTCGTCAACAAGTGATGATACAATCTTGCCAAAAGCAGCACCAATGATAACACCGACAGCCATGTCCATTACATTACCGCGCATGGCAAATTCCTTGAATTCCTGAATAAATTTTCCCATAATTTTAATAGTTTATTTGTATGTATTATCAATTTTGCTGCAAAATTAATAACTTTTTATCTAATTATTGCAAAAGTAGCCTTTTTTTTTTATTAAAATGATGTTTTTTGAAAAAAAAGTAGTAACTTTGCACGTGGTAAATAAAAAGTGGATAACAAAAGATCAACTTAGTATAGTAATTTTTTCACATATTATTAATTAACATTTCAAAGAAAAATGACAAAAGTAGCTATTAACGGTTTTGGCCGTATTGGTCGTCTGGCTTTCCGTCAGATGTTTGAGGCTGAGGGTTATGAGGTAGTTGCAATCAACGACCTTACTTCTCCAAAGATGCTCGCTCACCTTCTCAAGTATGACACAGCACAGGGTGGTTTCGCTGGCAAGTTCGGCGAGGGCAAGCACACTGTAGAGGCAACAGAGACAGGTATCATCGTTGATGGTAAGGAGATTACTATCTACGCTAAGCCAAACGCAGCAGAACTCCCATGGGGTGAGCTCGGTGTTGACGTAGTTCTCGAGTGTACAGGTTTCTACACATCTAAGGAGAAGGCTTCTGCTCACCTTACAGCAGGTGCAAAGAAGGTTGTTATCTCTGCTCCAGCAGGTAACGATCTCCCAACTATCGTTTACAATGTAAACCACAACGTACTGACAGCTGACGATACAGTTATCTCTGCTGCTTCTTGTACAACTAACTGTCTTGCTCCTATGGCTAAGGCTCTGAACGATTACGCTCCAATCGCTTCAGGTATCATGTCAACAATCCACGCTTACACAGGTGACCAGATGATTCTCGACGGCCCACAGCGTAAGGGTGACCTCCGTCGTTCACGCGCAGGTGCTCAGAACATCGTTCCTAACTCAACAGGTGCTGCTAAGGCTATCGGTCTCGTAATCCCTGAGCTCAACGGTAAGCTCATCGGTTCTGCACAGCGTATCCCAACTCCAACAGGTTCTACAACTATCCTCGTTGCTGTTGTTAAG
>JAZUKC010000160.1:0-30160 GCA_045643065.1 Prevotella sp. | reverse complement strand
CAGAGACATATTTTCGACTAAATTCAAATTTCAAAGAACGATTTTGATTTTGGTCTGCTCCCGAGCTAAGGCGAAAGTTTCGCATGTGCGCGGAAGAATGACTCGAAATTTAGAGGGTTTTTCAGTGCCCTCACTCAAAGTATGGGCTTCCAGCCAAATACCAACCCTTAATATTCGTCGAACTCACGTTAATTAATAGAACCCACCTACTTATTCTTCATTCAATTAATAGTTAGGTTGTCAAGTTTGCTGTTCCATTTTTAGTTTATATTTTCAGTATGATTTTAAGTAAAGATTTTGAGAAGCTATGCTTCGACCATCTAAATATAATCTTAAAAATATTATCAGTATGATTTTTAGTTTAGATTTTAAAATCATGACTAAAAATCTTTCTAAAAATAATATAAGACATTGATTTTGTGGTCGCTTCGCTCAAAATCTTTACTGAAAATCAGACTAAAAATCTTTACTGACAACTGGAAACCCTAATTAATAGTACTCGATAACGCGGGTGATGCGGAACGTCTCGTCTGGCGACTCACCATCGTCATAGGCACGTATGCGAGTCATATCCGTCCAGTTGCCGTGTGCATCCTTCTTGACAGCTTTGTATGTGCTGGTCATCTGCTCAGCAGTACCCTCGCCACTCCATAGCTCTACGATCTTTGCTATCTGTCCTTCGCCGTCGTAGATGATGTCCGTGTTTCGACCACCGTCAGGCACCTCGCTGGCTATCGCAATGGCCTGATTCTTATCGTTGTAACTGATAGTCGTCTCAAACCAGCAATCCCAGTCTGCACCATAGAGTTCTATCTTTACAGGCATTCCTTTAGCGTTACGCTCTATCTTTGTCTTCTCACCGTTGCCGATGGGAATCTCAAACATCTTGCCTTGAGTCATCATGCCCTTTGAGTCAAAGAGATACGTGATGCTTTGACCATCTAACTCTTCTCCATCTATATAGACTTTCTCTTTTATACTCTTCACCTTGCCGTACAGACACATCACGGCATAGTCAGGACTTTCGTAGCCTTCCTTGCTGTTGTCTTCTGCCTTGGCAACATTCAAAGAGTCTGTTACTGTGGCAGTTGAGTCGTTCGGCGAGTCATTGTTGTTGCCAGTCTTGTTTCCGCAAGATGCCATGGCAATGGCCATCGTTGCGATGATGATACACTTCTTCATTGTTCTTTTCTTCATAATAGATAACAAAAAAAGGAGATAGAAACGAGCATTTTTCGTGTCTATCTCCTTAATTATATTAGACGGCATCAGCCGACGTAGGTTGTCTTTATTAGCCCTGGATAGCAGCTACGCCTGGGAGAACCTTACCCTCGATAGCCTCGAGGAGAGCACCACCACCAGTAGAGATGTAAGAAACCTTGTCTGTGAGACCGAACTTTGTGCAGCAAGCTACAGAGTCACCACCACCGATGAGAGAGAATGCACCCTCAGCAGTTGCCTCAGCGATAGCGTCGCCGATAGCCTTTGAACCAGCGCAGAAGTCGTCGCACTCGAATACACCTGCAGGACCGTTCCAGAGGATTGTCTTGCAACCCTTGATAGCCTCTGCGAATGCCTTCTGTGCCTCAGGACCTGCGCCAAGACCCTCCATGCCAGCAGGGATAGCGTTAGATGGGTAAACCTCAATCTTAGCACCCTCCTTAACAGTCATAGAACCGAAGTCAAGACCGTCGCAGCAGATAGCGTCTGGAGCCATAACGAGCTCTACACCGTTCTTCTTAGCGAGTTCCTCAACGCCGAGAGCAACGTCAAGCTTGTCCATCTCAACGATAGAGTTACCGATCTCGCCGTTGTGAGCCTTAGAGAATGTGTATGTCATACCACCACAGAGGATGATCTTGTCAACCTTGCCGAGGAGGTTCTCGATGATACCGATCTTAGAAGATACCTTAGAACCACCCATGATAGCGATGAATGGACGCTGGATGTTGTTCAGTACGTTGTCAACAGCCTTTACCTCCTTCTCCATGAGGAGACCGAGCATACGGTTGTCTGCGTCGAAGTAGTCAGCGATAACAGCAGTAGAAGCGTGCTTACGGTGTGCTGTGCCGAATGCATCCATTACCCAGCAGTCAGCGTAAGAAGCGAGCTTCTTAGCGAATTCCTTCTGTGATGCCTTCATTGCCTTCTTAGCCTCGTCATAAGCAGGATCTTCCTTGTCGATACCTACTGGCTTGCCTTCCTCCTCTGGGTAGTAACGAAGGTTCTCAAGGAGAAGAACCTCACCTGGCTTCAGAGCTGCAGCCTCTGCCTCTGCCTTCTGGCAGTCAGGAGCGAACTTTACCTCTGCTACGCCGAGAGCCTTAGCCACAGCGTCCTTGATCTGACCGAGTGAGAGCTCAGGCTTAACCTTGCCCTTTGGCTTACCCATGTGTGACATGATGATGAGTGCTCCACCCTTCTCGAGAATGAGCTTGAGAGTAGGAACTGCACCACGGATACGAGTGTCGTCTGTGATAACGCCCTCCTTAAGAGGCACATTGAAATCTACACGTACAATGGCCTTCTTGCCATTGAAATCAAAATCCTTAATGTTCATATCTGCTATACTAATTTAATTTGAATAAATAATCAGTCTTATTGGTGTCTGTCGTATCAGCGTGGCATTTATGGTATGCCTTTGCTGAATACGACTACAAAGTTAATGTTTTTTTTTCAATTACAGTACTTTTTACACTCCTTTTTTCGTATGCTGTCTATTTTTTGATAAAGATAAAGAAATTACTGTATCAAAATTGAAAGTTATCTACAGATAAGATACTGTGTCTGCCAGTTCCTTGCGGCTGAAGTGGTTAGGCAGAGGTTTTGCATCGTCTGTAGCATAACCAAGGTCGAGGAGCATTATTATCTCTTCGTTCTCAGGTAGGGCCAGTTCTTTGTGCAGATCGTCGATGTGTACACAGTTGAGCCAGCAACTGTCCACTCCGGCATTCGCAGCACCGAGCATCATGTGTGTAGCAACGATGGCTGCATCCTCTACGCCCGACTGGCGATGGTCTGTATCAGGACCTTTTGCAGTAGGGTAGGTATAGACGTTCGTTTTGTCGTAGGCAACGACAAGGACTGTTGGCGCACCATAGCGGCATGGGGTACACTTGTCAATCTTTGCCAATCCTTCTGCCGACTGCACTACATAGATGTGCTGCTCCTGAAGGTTCTTGGCTGTAGGCGCAAGGCGTCCTGCCTCGAGAATAGCGTCCAGCTGTTCTTTGCTTATCTGCTTGCTGCTATCGTATTTCTTACATGAATAGCGATTCTTGATAACTTCTGTAAATTCCATAATGTTAGTAGATTAGATGTTGATTGATTGTGAAAGTTTGATGTTTGCAGCATCCTTGGCTACATGAATAGTGTATGAGCCAGAAGGTGCCTGCCAACCCTTGTCTGTCCATACGGAGAGACTTGGCTTAGATATCTGAAGTTTGATAGTCTCAGACTTGCCTGGCTCGATGTCTTTAGTCTTGCCGAATGCTTTAAGTTCCTTGACTGGTCTGTTGGCAACAGATTTTGGAGCAGATGCATATACCTGTACTACCTCACGGCCAGTAACCTTGCCGGTGTTGGTAACGGTAACTTCTACGTTGATGTTATCGCCACTGCTGCTGACCTTCATGTCGCTGTATTCGAATGTGGTGTAGCTGAGTCCGAAGCCGAATGGATAGAGCGGAGCAACAGTACCCTTGTCAAACTGACGGTAACCGACGAAGATGTCCTCCTCATAGCGCACGATAGAGTCGCCCTCGCTGAATGGGAAGTTCTTGGCAGAAGCATAGTCCTCGTATTTCTTTGCCCATGTCATTGGCAGACGACCGCTTGGGTTTACCTTGCCAGAGATAACGTCAGTGATGCTGTTGCCTGCCTCCTGACCTCCGAGCCATGAATGCAGCACAGCGTCAGGTTCAGTAGCAAGGACATCGTTCATGTCAATGATGTTACCCATATTCAAAATGACGATGAGTGGTTTGTTCTTTGCGTGAGCAACCTTGCTGATAGTCTGGATGTTAGCACGCTCTGTGTCATTGAGCAGATAGTCGCCTCCAACAGACTTGCGGTCACCGCCTTCGCCTGCCATGCGGCAGATGACGAAGATAGCAGCATCGCTGTTGTCCATTGCCTTGTTGACATCAGCCTCGCTCAGCTTAAGCTCGTCGAACACAGGAACGGTCCAGAAATCCTCTGCAGGTTTCTTTGCCTTCTCTGCTTTCAGATATGTAGAATATTTGTCTGCCATGTTGCCTTCCACCTTATATTTACCATTGGAAAGACCTTCGGTCAGAGAAACCTTGTATTTACGGTTTACGTTGCCAGAACCAGAACCACCAACGAGAATGTCGTATGCACCGTTGCCGAAGACAGCAACCGACTTGCCTGCGCTGAGCGGAAGTACGCCGTTGTTCTGGAGAAGCACCATGCCGTCGCATGCTACGTGATGAGTAATCTCTGCATGCTTCTTAAGGTCAGGCTTGTTGCTGTACTTATATCCCTGTGCAGTAGGGCTTTGCGCCATTGTGGTAAGGATGCGTCTGATGTTCTCATCGATAACTTCCTGAGGCAGGCTGCCATCCTTTATGCCGTTCAGAATCTCGTCATACTGACGCTGTGTGCCAGGCATGATGAGGTCGTTGCCAGCCAACTGCTGTCTTACACCGTTCTCTTGAGCCCACCAGTCGGTCATGACGAAACCCTTGTAGCCCCATTCGCCACGAAGGACGTCTGTCAGCAACCATTTGTTTTCAGAAGCGAAAACGCCGTTTATCTTGTTGTAAGACGACATGATGGTCCATGGCTGCGACTCCTTCACTGCCATCTCAAAGCCTTTGAGGTATATCTCTCTGAGTGCTCGCATGCTGACGATAGCATTTACGCCGTTGCGGTGAGTCTCTTGATTGTTTGCAGCAAAGTGCTTCAATGATACTCCGACACCGTTCTTCTGGATGCCGTTGATGTAGGCGATGGCCATCTTGCCTACGAGGTAAGGATCCTCGCTGAAATACTCGAAGTTACGGCCGCAGAGAGGGTTGCGGTGGATATTGATGGCAGGAGCCAGCAGCACGTCACATCCGTACTCCTTAACTTCCTCGCCCATGGCTGTTGTTGTCTGCTCAACCAGTTCGGTGTCCCATGTGGCAGCCAATGCTGTCTCTGTAGGGAATGCCGTACAGTAGTATTCTCCCTTGTCGCCTTTGCGCTTAGCGTCAATACGCAGGCCGGCAGGACCGTCGGCATAGACGAAAGCAGGAATGCCAAGGCGCTCTATGTCAAAGTGTTGTCCTGCAGCACCAACGACTCTGCCTTGTGTCTGGTATGTTGCCACGAAGTCCTGCAGGTTCTCATATTCCTTTACTCCATATTTTGATGCTTCCTTCTGGAACTTCTCGCATACCAAAGGGTATTTCGTTACACTCTCAGGAGCATCAGGCGGTGTCTCATGTACACGGTTTGTACCGATGACAAAACCAGCTTTCTCCTCTGGAGTCATTTCGCTGATGATGTCCTCGACAGTACGATCTCCGTACTGTTGCAGTTTTGGGGTGCAAGCGGTGATTGCTGTTAGTCCGATTGCCATAATTACTGTTTTTTTCATGTGGGTATAGTAGTTAACTATTTAGGTGGGTTCTATTAATTACCACCTAAGGTTTAACATATAACAGTGAGTTCGGCGTTTTGTCATCTTTCGGACTCTTTTCGGCTCAAATTGTCAGTTTACTCGGTCACAATGCCCGCATTGCTCCCTCCCTCACTAACACTTTGATCTCGAAAATAGCCTCGAAATATGACAAAGCTAATTAATAGAACCCACCTTTATTGATTAAACGATATTAGTAATAGGTGTGCAAAGTTATTGTGCTCTATTTGTCAACACCTAATCCGAACAGGGCGAAGTCGCCTTTTATCGGATCGTCAGGGAATGTTTCTGCCAGTTTCTTTGAAAGTTTGATGGCATTGTTCATCGATGTGCTCTTGGAAGTGAGCAGTCCTAAGCGCATCGCCTCCTGTACGACGTGGGTGTCCATTGGGATAATCAGTGTCCTGCGGTCGATGATGTCCGCCCATAGTCCAAGATCAACGGGCGAACTGGTGCGTGTCATCCAACGAAGGAACATGCAGACGCGTTTGCATGAGGATTTGGTGTCCTTGGGAATGACTCCTAAGGAGTTATGATTGCGGAACCATGCTGTGATGAGTTCTATGACTTCAAGGGCAGAGCGCGACTTCATGTTTGCCTGAAGGTAAGTCTTTATGCTGCCATACTGACGGACCATCTCTGCCAATGCCGTGAGGAATTCATGAAACACCTGGCAAGTGTAGAGCCGATAGAAGCATGATGGGGTAGGGCGCACCTCTTTCGCATAATGCCCATCAATGAGCCATCTGCTCACATCTCCCTGAGCATCATCGTTTATACTGTCAAGGAGTTGCTGTATCTTTGGCAAGAACTGCTTTCGTGAGCCGTATGATAATGCAGATGCAATAAAAGCAAGGAGCTCCTTGTTGGTGTCTCCTTCAATCTGGTGCATAAACCAGCTTGGATCGCCAACAAGGAACTCCTTTGTCTCATATTTATTTGCTAATGTAACTAAATCAGTCATTATTTGCTCTAGATTTAACTAGAGATTCTAAATATACTATAGGTTCTAGTTCTTCTAGAGAATCTAGTTTTTCTGGACAAACTAGATTGTTCTTACAGGATTGACTTAACAGTCTCGAGCATACCCTTAGACTGGATGTCGTTCAGGAAGCCTTCAACCATGTCTGTGAGTCCTGGGATGGTGTTGATGTCACCGTGCTCACCCCAAATCCAGTCAGCAGCGAGGACACCCTCAGCAACCTTGCGTGTGTCGCCTGTTGCCCAGAGGTCTGTGAGGAGCTGCATGATCTTTGCATCGTCGTTTGGCTGGATAGGAGCACCATCCTCACGAACGCCACCCTTGTAGTAAGTGATGATTGCAGCGAGACCGAGAACGAGACCCTTAGGAAGCTCACCCTTACGCTCGAGGTAAACCTTAACTCCAGGGAGGTCACGAGCCTGGAACTTAGGGAATGAGTTGAGCATGATAGATGTAACCTGGTGGTCAACGTATGGGTTGTCGAAGCGCTCGAGAACGTCAGCAGCAAACTGCTGGAGCTCCTCCATAGGGAGGTTGAGAGTCTGCATGAGCCCGTCGTACTGTACCTTCTTGATGTATGGACCAACAACCTCGTGGTGCAGAGCGTCGCGAACGATGTTGATGCCTGAGAGGTAAGCTACTGGAGAGAGAACAGTGTGAGGACCATTCAGCAGAGTAACCTTACGCTCGTGGTATGGAGCCTCAGACTCTGCGATGAGAACGTGGAGACCAGCCTGGTCAGCAGGGAATTCCTTGCGGAGCTCCTCGCATGTCATGTTCTCTGCCTTCTCGATAACCCAAAGGTGGAAGATCTCAGCCTGAACAACGAGGTTGTCCTTGTAACCGATCTTGTTCTGGATCTCAACAATGTCCTTGCGTGGGAAGCCAGGAACGATACGGTCAACGAGTGTTGCACAAACATAGTTGTACTTCTCGAACCACTCAGAGAATGCAGCAGCCTTCTCGCCGAAGTCTGGTGTCCAGAGCTCGATGTACTTGCGGATGCAGTCCTTCAGATGGTGACCGTTGAGGAAGATAAGCTCACAAGGCATGATGATGAGACCCTTTGTAGGATCGCCATTGAATGCGTTGAAGCGGTTCCAGAGAAGCTGTGTCAGCTTGCCTGGGTATGAAGAAGCAGGAGCATCAGAGAGTTTGCACTCAGGATCGAATGCGATACCAGCCTCTGTTGTGTTAGAGATAACGAAACGAATCTCTGGCTGCTCAGCGAGAGCCTGATATGCCCAGTGCTGTGCGTATGGGTCGATACCACGAGAGATAACGTCGATACGGTCGAGCTGGTTAACTGGCTCACCGTTCATACGGCCCTGAAGGTTTACGTGATAGAGGCAGTCCTGACCGTTGAGCCACTGTACCATACCGCGGTCGATAGGCTGAACGACAACAACGCTACCGTTGAAGTTTGTCTTTGCGTTCATGTTCCATACGATCCAGTCAACGAATGCGCGGAGGAAGTTACCCTCGCCAAACTGGATGATGCGCTCTGGAGCCTGGCTCTTAGGAGCTGTCTGCTTGCTAAGTGATTTAAGCTGTGTCATAATATGAAATTAGTTGTTAATTAGTAAATGTCTTTCGATAGAAAATACATGTGCACTATGCTTTATGCATACTTTACTGCAAAGTTACAAAAAAGATTATGAAAGAGGACGAAAGATGTAAGTAAATAGTATTGATTTATGATAATTTAACAAACATAAAAAATCCCGTAACTACTCAAGTCCCTTGTTCTTTTTAACACAGAGACTCAGAGAGCACGGAGTACATAGAGATTTTAGAGTGCTATGCAGTATGTTCTCATCCCGAATGGAACTCAAAAATCTCTGTAAACTCCGTGTTCTCCGTGCCTCTGTGTTAAAAGAAACACCAGTACTGAGTAGATAAAAAATCCCACCTGCCTTTGTCGGCAAGTGGGACTGTTATTTATAATGTTGAAGTATCGGTAAATATGATTACTTACCCTTCTCCATCTGTGCCTTGAGCTGTGCGAGAGCGTCGAGGTCGCCGAGAGTTGTAGATGCAGCAACGTTCTGAATCATTGGCTGCTCCTCCTTCTTCTGGCGGTTCTGGCGTGGTGCGCGCTGCTTCTTTGGCTCCTCTGCGCCCTCCTCGAATGTACGAGAGTGGCTGAGGATGATGCGCTTAGCCTCCTTAACGAACTCGATTACCTTGAACTCAAGCTCCTCACCAGCCTTAGCCTGTGAGCCGTCCTGCTTCTGGAGGTGCTTAGGTGTAGCGAAGCCCTCGCCACCCTCGTTCAGAGTAATAACAGCACCCTTGTCCATCATCTCGGTGATCTTACCTGTGTGAACAGAGCCTGGAGTGTAGATTGTCTCGTATGTATCCCAAGGGTTCTCCTCGAGCTGCTTGTGACCGAGAGAGAGACGACGGTTCTCCTTGTCAATCTCAAGTACCATAACATCGATCTGAGCGCCTACCTGAGTGAACTCTGATGGGTGCTTAACCTTCTTTGTCCAAGAGAGGTCAGAGATGTGGATGAGGCCGTCAACACCTTCCTCGAGCTCAACGAAGATACCGAAGTTAGTGAAGTTGCGAACCTTAGCAGAGTGCTTGCTGTTAACTGGGTACTTAGTCTCGATTGCCTCCCATGGGTCTTCCTTAAGCTGCTTGATGCCGAGAGACATCTTGCGCTCCTCGCGGTCGAGTGTGAGGATAACTGCCTCTACCTCGTCACCAACGTGCATGAAGTCCTGAGCTGAGCGGAGGTGCTGGCTCCAAGACATCTCTGAAACGTGGATGAGACCCTCAACACCTGGAGCGATCTCAACGAATGCACCGTAGTCAGCGATAACAACAACCTTACCGTTGATGTGGTCACCAACCTTAAGGTTAGCATCGAGAGCATCCCATGGGTGTGGAGTGAGCTGCTTCAGACCGAGAGCGATACGCTTCTTCTCGTTGTCGAAGTCGAGAATAACAACGTTGATCTTCTGGTCGAGCTCAACAACCTCGTGTGGGTTGCTTACGCGGCCCCAAGAGAGGTCTGTGATATGGATGAGTCCGTCAACACCACCGAGGTCAACGAATACACCGTAAGAGGTGATATTCTTAACTGTGCCCTCGAGTACCTGACCCTTCTCAAGCTTAGAAATGATTTCCTTCTTCTGTGCCTCAAGCTCAGCCTCGATGAGAGCCTTGTGTGAAACGACAACGTTCTTGAACTCCTGGTTGATCTTGATAACCTTGAACTCCATTGTCTTACCAACGAATACATCGTAGTCGCGGATAGGATGAACGTCAATCTGTGAGCCTGGGAGGAATGCCTCGATGCCGAATACATCAACGATCATACCACCCTTAGTGCGGCACTTAACATAACCCTGAACAACCTCTTCGTTGTCGAGAGCTGCATTGACACGATCCCAAGACTTAGAGAGGCGTGCCTTCTTGTGTGAAAGGATCAGCTGACCCTTCTTGTCCTCCTGATTCTCAACATAAACCTCGACAACGTCGCCGATCTTGAGGTCAGGATTGTAACGGAACTCAGAAGCTGGGATGATACCATCTGACTTGTAACCGATGTTAACGATTACTTCCTTCTTATCCGCAGAAATTACTGTACCGTCAACAACCTGGTGCTCTGACACCTTGTTAAGAGTTTCATCATAAGCCTTCTGGAGCTCTTCCTTGCTGACGTTTACGCTGCTGCCGTTCTCGAACTCTTCCCAGTTGAAGTCGTCGAGTGGCTGCACATTTTTAAAATTAGACATTAAATTAAAATTGTAATTAAAAAGTTAATAATTGGACTTATGCTCCTACCGAATGGGCACAGTATCCCGAACAATCTGCAAAATTACAAAAAATAACTGATAATCAGTATGTATGCATCTCCCCTCCCTCGTGTTTTTAAATAAGTTTAACTAAAACTCGTTCTTAAGTAACTACTCAGCACCCTCTTATTTTTAACACAGAGACACGGAGAGCACAGAGGACACGGAGTTTTTAGAGTACTATGCAGCACGTTCTAACCCCGAATGGAACTCAAAGAATCTCTGTGGACTTAGTGTCCTCTGTGCCTCTGTGTTAAAAAGAACAAGGGACCTGAGTAAAAAAGCAGAGGAGTATGAGTATGAAAAAAAGTGAAATTGATTGTTTGCAGCAAATTAGTTATATAAAAATTTGTACGTGTCAATAATTATAAGTAATTTTGCATGACAAACTAATTAATAGCGAAAATAAGTTTACTGAATAGCACGTTAATATATCTATGCAACATCTTCAACCAGACTCTACTCTTCAGGTAGGGAAATATAAGATTATCCGCTTCATCAGTTCGGGCGGATTCGGCTGTACTTACGAGGGAGTCCATGTGCTGATGAAGAAGCACGTGGCCATAAAGGAATTTTTTGTCAAGGACTACTGCAACCGTGACGAGGCAACGGCGCACATCACCGTCGGCGTGACAGCCAAGACAGCACTCGTAGAAAAACTCAAGCGGAAATTCATTGAGGAAGCCCAGGCCGTCAGCACCTTCAACCACTCAAACATAGTGAAGGTACACGATGTGTTCGAGGAGAACGGCACAGCGTACTACGTGATGGATTATGTCGAGGGGCCGTCGCTGAATGATATGGTGAAGCAACAAGGCAAACTGCCTGAGGCAAAGGCCGTCAAATACATCCGTCAGGTGGCTGATGCCCTGCGCTATGTCCATGAGCACAACCGTCTGCACCTTGATGTCAAGCCGAGCAACCTCATGGTTGGCAAGGAAGATAACACCGTCCTCATAGACTTCGGTACCAGTAAGCAGTATGATGAGGTAGCGGGCGAGAATACATCGACCCTCATGGGCATGACTCCGGGTTTCGCCCCATTGGAGCAGATGGGCAATGACGTCACGGAGTTTACTCCTTCCACCGACATCTACGCTCTCGGTGCTACGCTCTATAAGTTGCTGACCGGCATCACTCCCCCCGCTTCCAACCACCTTGCCAGCGGAAAGAAACTCCAACCACTGCCATCGTCCGTCTCCGAGAATGTCCGCAACACCATTGGACAAGCAATGCTGTCGGACAAGTACCAGCGTCCGCAGAGCATCGATGATTTCTTGCTGTTGATGGATGCACCGGTTGACGAAACAGTCATCCCTGAACCTGTCGTTCCCGAGGGAGGTGATGATCCGACTGTCTCTGTTGGTGGTATTTTTGATGGTGGTGCTAAAGAACCAGAGCCTGTGAAATCAAAGAAAAGCAATACCTCTATAATTATATTATGTGTGGTTGCCATTCTTGTTGTTGCTGGTGGTGTGATCGGATATCAGTCAATTAATAAGGAAACTGAGGTTGTAGATACATTGGGTACTATTCAAGAAGGTAAAGTGGACCCACAACCTGATCGCGTTGAGAACAAGGTATTCAAGGCTGCCAACGGCAATGACTTCACCTACACTGGCCCTGTGGCAGATGGAAAACCGAACGGTCAGGGCACGGGCATCTATCCTCTCGGTACATACACAGGTGAATACAAAGACGGAATGCGTCATGGCGAAGGTAAGTTTGAGACAAAGAACGGTTCCAATAAATTTGAGGGTACATTTGTTGATGACCAATATTCCGAAGGCCGCCTAACCATGTCCGATGGCTATTACTTTGAAGGAAAATTCAAGGATGGCCAGCCATACAACGGAAAGTGGTTTAACCCAGAAGGCAAGTTCGATGGGGATGTTGTTAATGGACAGTAAATACTGAAGTTCAATGCAAGATAATACTATCACAGTTCATAAAGCAAAGACTCCTGCCTTATTGACCTATACTGGAAGGTGGGCGAATATCTTTCGCATAAGATTGCAAGCGCAGAATGGGGCGATGGTGTTGTCCGTCAACTTGCTGATCACATAAGTCGCAACTGCCCTGATGTCAAAGGATTTTCGGACAAGAACCTTTGGCGCATGAAGCAGTTTTATGAGGCGTATGCAGAGGACGCAGAAAAACTCTCGGCACTGCTGAGACAAATTAGTTGGACAAATAATACAACGATACTTTCACGGTGTAAAACAGAGAAAGAGCGAACTTTTTACCTGCAGTTGTGCGTTAATGAACGTCTTTCAAGCCGCCAACTCGAAAGACAAATTGACTCGGCTCTCTATGAACGCACTCAAGTAAGCCAGCCAAAACTCTCACCACTGCTGAGAGAAATTGCTCCCGAGGCGGAGCGAGTTTTCCGTGATTAGTATGTCATGGAGTTTATCACGGGCAGGGAAGCAAAGCCCGAGAACAATCTCCGTCGCGCACTCATCAAGAAGATGAAGGCATTCATTCTCGAACTTGGTAAGGACTTTATCTGTATAGATGAGGAATACCGACTGCAAGTAGGTTGCAGCGATTTCCGTATTGACTTACTCTTCTACCATCGTGAGCTGCAATGCCTTGTTGCTTTTGAGTTGAAAACAGAGAAATTCAAGCCGGAGCACCTCGGTCAACTCAACTTCTATCTTGAAGCTCTCGACCGAGATGTAAAGAAAGCTAAGGAAAATCCAAGTATCGGAGTCCTGCTCTGCAAAGACAAGGACGATGAAGTGGTAGAGTATGCTCTTTCACGCAGTCTCTCGCCAACAATGGTCGCAGAGTATCAGCTATGCCTCCCAGATAAAGCCCTCCTCCAACAAAAGATGCGCGAACTGGAAGAGGAAATTGAAGCAGAAAACAAAAATGAAGACTAATACAAAACTTTTCTTTAATATGAAATCAACACTATTATCCCTTCTTCTTCTCTGCTCCTTGGGCGTTTACGCTCAGGATGCGGTGGTGACTCGCCAAAAGAAACAGCAGACAACAACCTCTAACCCCAAGCAGCATACTGCTACAAATAACAATAACGGTAAGGTTAGTGGAAAGAAAAGAACCTCTACTTCCTATAGGGAACCAGAGGTAAAGATACAGACATCCTATACATTGCCCTCAACAATCAGCAGTTATTCTAATGCTGCAAATTGGTATCAAAAGGCAATGAATGATGATGTGCAGGCTATGTGCGACCTTGGCAAAGCGTATCTGAAAGGCAAGGATGGAGCAAAGAAAAATGGCAATGAAGCATTCCGTTGGCTAAAAAAGGCAGCAGAAGCTGGTAATGCGAATGCTATGGCATGGTTGGGCGACTGCTATGAGGGAGGGCATGGTACACCACAAGATTACCGACAAGCATATTATTGGGACAAAAAATCTGCAGATTTAGGTGATGCTTATGGATTAAACAATCTTGGAACTTTCTATGAAGATGGTAGAGGTGGAATTGTCTCGGTTGACTATTCACGATCTTTTGAATTGTATAAAAGATCTGCAGAAAAAGGTGATCCCGTGGGACAAATGGATTTGGGCAATGCTTATATTGATGGATTTGGCACTCAGGCAGACCCTAATAAAGGTATAGAGTGGTTGAATAAGTCTGTTGCCCAAAATTGTCCAGAAGCAATCTACGCTTTGGCAGCTTGTTATATGAATGGAAGGGGAGTGACTATGGACAAGAATAAGGCTTTCGAACTTTTAACAAAGTCATCATCATTAGGTAGTGCTAATGGCACATACGGACTTAGTCAATGCTACTTATATGGTATCGCTGTCGCTAAAGACACAAAGAAGGCAGAAACACTTCTAAAACAGTCTGTGGCAGAAGGGTCAGAATGGGGAAAATTGAAACTTGCAGAATGCTACTTAATGGGTACCTTTAACAATAACGTGGGACAATTACCTGAAGCCTATAAGCTATTCTGTGAGGTGTCGGAAGATAGTGAAGCACAGTTCTACATTGCATGGTATTATATGCATGGTTTGGCTGGTATTGCGAAAGACCAGAATCAAGCATTTGCGTATTACAAGAAATCTGCAGAAGCCGGTTATGCACGGTCTATGAACAACTTAGGAATTTGTTACCAATATGGCTATGGTTGTACAAGGGATGTCAAAGAAGCCTTCAAGTGGTATGAGAAAGCAGCAAACTTAGGAAACACGACATCGATGTATAACTTGGCAGTATATTACACAGCATTTTCTCCTGATAATTTTGCTACAAATCCCAACAACGTTTTAACTGGGGGACCTATTTGCAAAGTAGATCTTAATAAAGCATATCAGTTATACAAGGCAGCAGCAGACAAAGGGAACAAACTCGCAATGTATATGCTCGGAATGTATTACGAAGGACTTCTGGATTATAAATCTAAGAAAGACAAGAAAAAAGCAAGCGAGTGGTACACTAAATTCTGTGGGAGATACCAAAAAGATGGAAAAGATGCAGCAAGATACTTTTCATCCGAAAGTAAAAAATGCTGGGGTAAATCCAACGGATCCAATTGGAGTGATTATCCTTATTTTGAATTAAACAACTAACTATATGGAAATTAAAGACATCGGAAAGTCGTGTGGTACTGTTTACCACTATACCAAGTTACAGAGTGCCATCGGTATCATTCGCAAAGAAGGCATAGTCCTTCATGCTGGTCGTTATGATGCGATGAATGATCCTGAGGATTCTGTCTATGGGGCATTAACAACTGTAAAAGATTTGGGAATTGAAGTAGCAGAACAAATAGCAGATATAGACACATATAATATTTCACCTTATCTTGTATCTTTTTGCAAAGAAAACGATCTTCCGTTGATGTGGCGACTTTACGATGCGGAAATAACCTTACATATTGACTCCGAAAAGATAATGGAATATTGCCAGAAGTCTTCAAAGAATATGTATATGAACTCAGTTGACTATGTCCCACAAGAAAAGGTAAGTAAAAGAGTTTATGAATTATTCCCTATTTCAAAGAAGATATTTCCAAGCGAAGAGCTTGATTTTGAAGCGAAAGTCAAATCTTCATTTATAAAGCCTGATGATTTCACCTGTGAGCAAGAATGGCGTATAGCTTGTTTTGACGATTACAACACAATGGATGACAATTCCTGTCCCAACAAATTAGATGGCGATACAGTAGCCTCCGAAATAAAAGTGAAGAGCACAAGGCTCGATGTCATTTCATTTTACAGAGAATTGAAATTCCCTAAGGAATGTTTAATCGGAATTACTATTAGAGCATATGAAGAAAACAATTTCTGGAACATTCGCAGCAAACTTCGAATATGGCTTGCTCAAAGTGGCTATGATTTGAATCGCCTACCAATTTATAAAACAAAAACTCATCGTGTAAGATAATAACAACTTATTAATTATGAAACATATACTATTATCTCTTCTTATCCTCTGCTCCCTGGACATTTCTGCTCAGGATGTGGTGGTGACTCGTCAGAAGAAACAGCAGACGACAGTTACTAGAAAGAAGAAAGTTCAGAAGAAGGTAACAGTGGAATCTGTGATTGCAAAAATTGACAAGTGTATGGAACTGGAAGGACAAAAGCGTATAGAGGCAAGTATTAGGGAAATAATTGCTGACGTTAATGTTTTACACCATGTTAGATGTTCTGCTGATGATAAAAGAGAAATTATTTCTCATTTACACAACGCATTAGACGCAAGACGAAGGTATCAGCACCATTTGCAAAAGGCAAAAAGACTGCTTTCAGGCATTATTTACATATAAGATTCTAAATACTTATTTCATGACCCCAATAATCTTCAACACCCGCGATGAACTCGTGAAGCTTGACCTTGACAAGATGGTGTATGCAGAGAGTGATGGTAACTTTCTGCGTATGACATTCTTGAACGGCCAGGTGTTCACCATCGCACTGACACTCCAGAAACAGGAGGAGATACTTACTCATGCTTCGCCCGACAGCGACAAGAGGTATATAAGAATCGGTAGGCGCTATATCGTTGACAGACGATACATCACGCATATCAATATTCTGAAACAGGCGTTGGTGCTCAGTGACCTTGAGCACCTTAAGCCTATAACGGCTTAAAGGTGAGAACTGTTTCCGTTTGAACACAGAACTGCAGAGGTTAATTTCGTGTACACGAGGAGCATGAAGACCTTAAAATGTGCATTATTCCACGGATAAAATAAATATTTTCCGTAGAATAATGCACGTTTTTGGCAGTTTTTTATTAATTATGCAACCGTAAACTGTTTGTAAACTATGGATAGAATAACAGATATTGTTGTAGGCAAAGGTGGAATCGTTACACTGGATAATGTGGATGGACGTTCGGAGTACATCCGTATGCTGCGTGCTGTGAGCCAATGCCGCCCGTTTTGGGGCTATTAACGGGCATCAATATTTATGAATTAAACAAATTGTGGTAAATTTGCAGGCGAATAATAATGACAGACAATGGAAACAAGCAGGGCGCAACAGCTGTGGACACAAAGCGAAAGGCAGAATTGGAGGCAGCAAGAAAACGTGAAGAAGTGAATCAATAGGAAACGCAGGGTGAATCAATAGGAAACGGCGGGTGAATCAATAGGAAACGCAAGGTGATTCAATACCAACAGTATAAGTGCCTGAAAATGAATGCAAAAGCGTTCGTGATATATCACCGCATTTTTGATATAAAAAAACGTGAGTTCGATGAAATGGAATTATGGAAAGTAGGTGGCCTTTCGCCTATAATTCTTACATTTCGTCGAACTCACGTTTTATTTAGTCAATCTCTACGTCTTCGTCTTCTGTAGAGCCTAACCACTTAAATTCAATACTCTCGTCCACAGGACTTGTGCATATCAGACTCGCATTGCAGATGCTGACAGTCTTAATACTCGGACATGTATAATGCTTTTTTGCTTTCATGTTCTGCCTTATAATGAGAGTATTATCACTTGACTCTGACAACTCGCTTCACCACACCCTTGCTTGTGCGCACGATGTTGATGCCGTTGACAGCACCGCTTATCTTACGTCCGGAAAGATCATATCTCTCCAACTCTGTCTCGACGGTGTTGTCTTCAATGTCGAGGATGCCAGTGACGATGTCATCCGTCATGATGCTGAAGCTTGTCTTGGCAGATGCGTTGCCCTTGTTGGTCAGGAACATAGCGCGGAAAGGATTGAGTGTGAGTTTCTTCGTCACATGAACAAATTCGCCATCCTTAATGCCATACACTTCGTAATCCTTAAGAATAGGATCTGTCGTTACATCGTTGATAACCTGCGACTTGAAACTCTGTGCAGTAAACCATCCATCTACTCCGGCAGGTTTGATGTTGAAACCGTCTGCAGTCTGAGCGATGTCCTTGCCGTTCAGAACGGTGTTGCCGCCAACCTTGTTGTAGTACAATATTACGTTTCCAGCAGCAATCGTACCTTCTTTCACTTCCTCAAACACCATCTTGTCCGTACCTACACTCTTCAGTACAAACACTCGTGCATCGGTATTCGCTACATCAAGATCGAATGGGAGAGCGATTGTTGCCATCTTGCTATCGCCGAGGTCGCGAGTATAGGTTGCGCCGCCTACTGTGTTGAATGCGAATGGCGCACGGAACTCATGTCCGTCGTAGAGATTTGTGCGATAAGCGCTATAACCATCGCTGTTCTTCACGAGGTTGCGAATGGTCTCTGTCCATGTGAATCCCACCTGTTTGTCCTCCTTATATATAATCAAGCAGTTAGGGTTTGCTGTAGATAAACTCCAGGTAAGAGTATTGGTGAGTCCGGTGGCATCAATAACGGTGGCATTCACATCATCAAGAGCAGCCTGTGCAGCATCGGTAACATGGCCGGCACCAGAGATGTAGTAGTCGGCAATTTCAACATTGTTTCCACTGCCGTCGATGAGAGTGATGCTGTTGATGCTTGCAGTGTTGCCCCAGTTAACCTTGATGGAATTGAGGTGGAAGTAAGGGTAAGCAGAAAGGTCAACAACAGCTTCACCGCTTGCAAGCGTAGGATTTAACTCAGGGCAAGTGCCAGTTGCAGGACGATTATAGAGTACGCGCAAGGAACCACCTGTTCCCTTGATAATCATCTTGTTGTAAGCAGAAAGGTCGGCGTATTCGTTCGCTGCAACATTGCCAAGCAATCCTGCGCCAAACACTTCTGCACCAGCTTCTACTTCTGTGTTAAGACGGATGTTCTTGCCTGTGATTTCGTTAGCCTTGTCGCCTGCGTAAGAAACCATGATGTTCTTGATTTCAAGCGTGCCAGCGTATGCGCCATAGTTGAGGAGGATTCGGTTAGCACCTTCACCTTCAACAGTAGCCTTGACAGTGACTGTCTGCCATGATGTAGTTACTGGGATTGATGGGAAGTTTCCACGACCTTCATATCCTTCAGACTTTTGGATAGCAGCTCCGATGCTGCCAGCAACAGAACCCTTTATGTCGAGCTGGAGAGTGTATTCAGTTCCATTTGTGTAAGTGTTGTCACCAATGTTAAACTGTCCCTCCCATGGGTTCTTCTTCTCGGAAATGACAATCTTGTAAGAGCCATCATTGTTATTGGTAATCGCTCCATTGCCCCAACCTCCAAGAGTCTTTGGACTGTTGTAAACGTATTTTGTTTCTGCCTCATACTTATACATCTTCACGTCAGCAAGGCTTGTACCCTTTGAACCTGCGCGAGCAGTAATCTCGCTCACGTTCATGTCCATTTTACTGATAGTGAACCAGTACTTGCCAGTTCTGTCAGAATCCTCTTTTCCCCATTCAACAACGGTATTCAAGCGAATCTCGCCAACTGTACAGCCAGGGTATTGCTCCAAGTACTCTGCAAAGATTGTCTGGAAATCGTAAGTCTTGCTTTCTGGAGAAGTAAAACGAGTGCCTTTCTCCTCGGAACCAATGATGTAATTCTGCTCTGTACCACTCTGATCAATATACTTGATAATGTTGCCGTTAGCATCCTTCAACTGAACGTCAAGACGATAACCAATTGTGCTGCCTTCGCCAAGGTTGATGGTGAACTCTGCACACTTAGTAAGTGGAGTTCCTGAATATTCATTAAATATAAATGAAGAATATGATGGTGTATAGAAGCAATAGTGAGCGTTAGTCTCATCAAACTTTGCATTGCCAAAGGTTGTTGCCGTGGTACTGTGGGTTATAACCTCAGGCGCAACACTTGGAGTGCCCATTGGCAGACGGTCGCCACAAGCATACTGATAATACCACTCAAAACACATCTTACTACATGCCTCGCTTGCATCAGCATAACCAGCAGCCTTCATTGCATCTGTGAATGCAGGCTGTACGGTGCCATCCTTCAAGTAGGCATCCATATCGACGTAAGTTGTCGTTCCTTGCAGAGTCCAGCTGATGTTTGGATGCTTGTCAACAAGATGCTTGAAGCGCATGCCCCAGCCAACATTCTGGGTGTTCTTGTATGGAACATTTGGAGCAGGGCTGTTTGTAGTGCCTGTTGCCCATGTGCCGAAGTTGCCTTCTACATATTGATTATATTCATTGTAGTGACCCGCACCTTCCTTCATAGGGCTCCAGTCAACCTCCGTAATAACGATAGGCTTCTTGTCCACAGGCACTTGATCTTCAAAAGTAGAGATGAAGTTCGCCTCAGATTGGCTTGCATCCCAACCACCATACCATCCAGGGTAGTTGTGGACGGCATAACCGAAATTGCTATCATTGATAGCCTTTGTGTTGTAATTGCGATAGTCTGCCTGATAGCTTGTACCAGGTAGAAGGAGGATACCTGTAAAACCATTCTGACGAATCTTGTTTACTATAGGCTGGAAGTAGTCAGCGAGGTTACCGCTCATGCGCACTGGCTCATTGCCAAGTTCAAGCATTATCTGACCAGCGTGAGATTTGATGTATGAGTCGCTTGACACGATGTCCCACACTGTCATAAGGTAGTTATTGTAAGTATCGCCAACAGTCACATCTTCTGGGAACACGCCTGGTGGGCGGACAATGACATAAAGTCCATGAGCAAGGGCGTCCTTGATGATTGGCACATATAAATCTTCCATGTAAGTCCTTAAACGGTCGGCAGAGAAACGGCTTATGTCGTTCTCACCACCGCCATTAGTGGCAGTCTTGTTTGGATCGTTGGTCCATGCAGGGTCAAGGTGCAAACGGAAGAGGTTGCAGTATGTGCCTTTAGCAGGATTTGCTATAGCATGAAATATCTTTGTGAAATACTGTTTGCACAGAGTCACGGCTTTAGGATTATTATATACTGGCCATCCGAGGTTTTGATTTTTACTCCATCTATAACCATTGAAATAGTCGTTTGGCGTATCCATGACACCATGCAGCGTGACGGGGCGGTCCTGTGGGTCAACAAATTCCTTTCCGCTGACTCTCAGGTCAGGTAAAGCACCAAAATATTCCTTCACCTGTGCGGATGCAAACGTTGGCATGATGATGACAAATGCCAATGCAAGTCTTTTTAATATTTTCATTTCTAACTAACTATTGATTATTTATGTTGCTGTGTTTAAGTGTCTATTCTTCGTCCTTTTTGTGTTAATGTGAATAGGGTGGGATGGGGTAAATCTTATTTCTCGAAATGCTGATAGTCCTTAACGGACTTCCATGCGCCTCCCCATCGGAAACCATGCTTTATGAAAAGCTTGTAGCATAGGTCGTTCTTGTCTATCTTATGCTCACGCTTTGCATTCTTTGGTTCTATGGTACCTGCACGCTTGCCCGACAGGTGTATGCAAGGATTCCATAGTGGGTTGATGTCTATGGCCATTCCACGTGCATGTTTCGATAAAGTTGCTCCGTTTGAGATGCCACGGAAGTTAAAACATGAGGTGTTGTTTGCTTCCATAGATTTCTCATCGATGGCATCATATTCATCGACAAGTCTTATGCTGTGTATTGGGTAATGCTGTTTGTATAACTCAGTGAAGATCTCAATAAGATCGTTTGCAATTGCTTTATTACAAATGAGTTCCCCCTTTTTCTTTTCTCCTTTCTCGTTGATGTATAGCACAGTCAGATACCGCAGGTCAGAGCGCTTGGTCGTACAGTTTGACTTGTACGATTTGCCTTTCATACGCAGAAAGACATTGTCCGGAATCGGTTCTATCTTAAAGTCCTGAGCATACGAACGTGCAATAGACACCATAGTCAGGAGGATGATTACGAGTGCTGTACGCTTAAGAAAAAGAGTCGCTTTCATTGGTTCTTCTTGCTTTTTGTTATGGCGTGAGGATTTGTGTTGCGCTCCCAGAACACTCCGTCATGATAGCCCTGGATACCAGTGTCAGTATCAGCTATGTTGAGGCGCTTCTGAGAAAGCAGACAATACTCCTCCTCCAGTTCTATACCGACAAACTGTCTGTTCAGTTTCTTTGCAACAACAGCACTTGTTCCGCTGCCAAGGAAAGGATCGAACACGATGTCGCCTTCCTTGCTTGATGCAAGTATCAGCTTGGCATATAGTTTCTCTGGTTTCTGGGTAGGATGGTCGGTGTTCTCTGGCATAGACCAGAACGGAACGGAGATGTCATCCCAGAAGTTTCCTGGACAAGTGTCGCGAAACTTCCCATTGTCTGTTATCGTCCAGTCCTTTGGTTGTCCTTCGTCGTTCTTGTACGGCGCTTTTACACAACGGCGTATCTTTACGGCATCAAGGTCAAAGTGGTAGTTGTCAGGATCCTTCACTGCGAACCAGATATCCTCCATCGAGTTCTTCCAGTTGGCCTTTGCCCCTCGCCCTTTCTCCCTCTGCCATGTTATGCGATTGATGATAGTGAGATGCTCACTGAGCACACGCTGCATGGCAGACGTACAGTGCCAATCGCCACACAGATACAGCGAACCGTCAGCCTTTAGTTTCTTGCAAACCTTTGGCAACCAGTTGCGTAGATATTCCTCGTAGTTCTTCTCCGTTGTACGTGCGAAGCGAGTTGTGCCGAAGCGTCTTGACAGATTGTAGGGAGGGTCGATGATGATAAGGTCGGCAAAACCATCAGGCAACAGCGGCAAGGCTTCCATCATGTCGCAACACAACACACGATCTCTCCACTCACTTCCGGCAGACAAGTCTGCGGGAGTGAGCAGAGAGCACCTTAGGTCCTGACGCTCGTCAGTATCTATAGTAAGTGTGTGATTGCGTGGTGCCCGCTGTTTCTGTGCCATTGTTTAGAGCAGAGCCTCGAATTTCTCCTGGAGTTTAGCCTTGTTGACTGCACCTACAAGTTTGTCAACCTGCTCGCCGCCCTTGAAGAAAAGGATAGTAGGAACGTTGCGGATGCCGAGATCGACAGCGATGTCCTCGCATTCCTCTACGTCACACTTAGCAACGGTAATCTTACCGTCGTATTCTGCTGCCAACTGGCTGATGATAGGACTAATCATCTTGCATGGTCCACACCATGTTGCCCAGAAATCTACTACCAGTGGCTGTGCACCGTTCTTCAGTTCTTCGAAGTTCTCGTTTGTTACTGTTACTTCCATGTCTTTTTTTGTTTATTGGTTATTGGGTTGATCGGTTATTTGGTTGGTCGATTATTCGATTAATCGATTGATCGATGTTTCGGTTATTCGATGTTTCGGTTATTCGATTGTTCGATTGTTCGGTTGATCGATGATTCGGATTATCGTTTGCTACTCTATTGAATATTTCCAGTTTTCTTGTTTCTTTATGTGTTCTATGAGATCGTTGTGGATTGTGATCTTTGCGTTTGAGCGTAGAGTCAGCAGTTTACCCGTCTCTGAATCAATAATCTGAATCTTTACATCCGTCGGACCACTCTTCTCGCAGATCATCGTTGCCAGATCGACGACAGCATTGTTGTCCTGCTGTGGTGCTTCGTTCTCCTCGTCGGTTGCCGAATCACCATCGGTGTTTGTCTTGACAATGAGAGACTCGGATGGGATTATTATCGTAAGACTGTTCAGACGGTTTGACTTAACCGTCTCCAGGAACTGGATGTCGGTCACGTCAAGGTAGTATCTGTTATAGCTCATCGAACACTTCATGGTGATAAACACAGAACTGCCTTCTACCAGAATGCCACTCCACTTCGTCCATGTCTCACCGAAGAAAGCCAGTTCACCGGAGGTTTGGAAATCCTCCAGCATTACTCGTCCCATCAGTTTTCCATTTCTTGTGTAACCCGTCTTCACGCTTGTCACAATGCCACCAACGGTGATAGGATCCCTCTTTGCCAACTCTTCACGGTTAGCATTCTGTCCCAACTCGTCAGGACGTGTGTTACAGATGTTCTCAAGGATAACACGATATTCGTCCAGCGGATGTGCCGACAGGTAGATGCCTACAAGGTCGCGCTCTCTGTTCAGACGCTCTATCGCACTCCAGCTATCAGCCTTAGGAGCCTTAGGTTTAGCTATTTCTATTGCCTCGAAGCCACCAAACAACGATGCCTGTGCCTGTTGCTTCTCCTGTTGGTATAACTGACCGTAACGAATCAGCGTACCCATGAACGTGTTTGCCTTTACGTCAGGCGCTAAGTACTGCTCTCTGGTGTATTCAAACGCATCCAGTGCTCCACTGAGAGCCAAAGACTCAAAGCACTTACTGTTGACGCAAGAGAAGTTGACACGCTCCATCATGTCATAGATGCTTGCATAAGGACCGTTAGCCTCGCGTTCTTTAATAATAGCATTCGCTGCAGCTTCGCCCATGCCCTTGATGGCAGCAAGACCGAAACGAATCTCACCTTTCTTGTTTACACCGAAGTTTACGAACGACTCGTTGACATCAGGACCAAGGCATGGTATGCCTAACGCCTTACATTCGTCCATCAGCTTAGTGATTTCCTTGATGTCGTTCTTGCGTCGTGTCATCAGCGCAGCCATGAACTCAGCAGGGTAATGCGCCTTGAGGTATGCCGTCTGGTAAGCCACCCATGAGTAGCAGGCAGCATGCGACTTGTTGAAGGCATACGAAGCAAACTTCTCCCAGTCAGCCCAGATTTTCTCCAGTACCTTTGGGTCATGACCATTGCTCTTACCACCCTCGATGAACTTAGGTTTCATTGCATCAACGATGTCCTTCTTCTTCTTACCCATCGCCTTACGCAAAGCATCCGACTCGCCACGTGTGAAGTTTGCTAACTGACGCGACAGAAGCATCACCTGCTCCTGATACACCGTAATGCCATACGTGTCCTTCAGATACTTCTCCATGCAGTCAATATCGTAGGTGATAGGCTCACGTCCATTCTTACGTGCAATGAACGACGGAATGTAGTCCATAGGTCCCGGGCGATACAAGGCGTTCATGGCGATAAGGTCCTCAAACACAGTAGGGTGGAGTTCACGCAGATACTTCTGCATACCAGCCGATTCAAACTGGAACGTACCAACGGTGCATCCTTTCTGGTACAACTGATAAGTCAGTTCGTCGTCGATAGGAATATGGTCGAGGTCAATATCCACTCCATGTACAGCCTTGATGATGCGGCAACACTCCTTCTGCTCTGACAGAGTCTTAAGTCCAAGGAAGTCCATCTTGATGAGGCCGGTTGACTCAATGACATGACCGTCATACTGTGTCACGGCTGTCTTTATCTCAGGGAAGTCAGGGTCGTCTGCCGTTGATACCGGCACATGATCGGAGATAGGGTCACGACAGATGATGAAACCACAGGCGTGGATACCAACATTGCGCACAGTACCCTCCAGCATCTTTGCGTACTTAATGGTGTTTGCCTCTCTTGGATCGCTTGATGCCTGTGCGTCAAGCAGTTCCTGACATACGGCACGGCCAGACGAATCTACCGACAGATAGTTCTTCAGCTTAGGTTTCATGCCGTCAGGCAGACGCTCTGGCATAGCCTTACAGAGGGCGTTAATCTTTTCAAGAGGGTATTTCTCTACACGTGCAACGTCCTTCAGCGAGTTCTTCGCCGCCATAGTGCCATAGGTGATGATGTGTGCACAGTTCTCGTGGCCATACTTGTCCATTACCCATTGTAGTACCTTACCTCGACCGTCATCGTCGAAGTCGGTATCGATATCAGGCAGAGAGATACGGTCAGGGTTGAGGAAACGTTCGAACAGAAGGTCATACTTCAATGGGTCAATCTTCGTGATTCCCAAGCAGTAAGCCACAACAGAACCGGCTGCCGATCCACGTCCGGGACCAACCCATACGCCCAGTTCCTTACGGGCAGAGTTGATGAAGTCCTGCACGATGAGGAAGTAACCAGGGAAACCCATCGTCTTCATGATGTGCAACTCAAAACGGATGCGGTCCTCCACGTCAGATGGTATTCCGTACGAACCCTTGATAAGAGTTTCTGCTGTCAGATTGTCCGATGTGCCGGAACCGTAAATTCTTTGCGCACCTTCGTAAGCCAGTTTGGCGAGGAAATCTGCCTCAAACTTTATTCGGTAGATCTTGTCATATCCGCCAAGTTTCTTTATCTTCTTCTGGCCATCATCCTCCGGCAACTGGTTCTCGCCGTTCTCGTCACATGTAAACTCATGATAGAGATCTTCCTCCGTATATCTCTGTCTCCATATTTCCTCTGTACCGAAACTCTCAGGGATAGGGAAGAACGGCATGATAGGGTCGCTCTCAAGATCGTAAGTCTCTACCTTGTCCAGAATCTCACACGTATTGCTCAGTGCCTCAGGCACATCGGCAAAAATGGCGTTCATCTCCTCGCGAGTCTTGAACCACTCCTGCTTGGAGTAGAGCATACGCGTAGGATCATCAAGATCTTTACTCGTTGACAGACACAACAAGTGGTCGTGGGCCTCTGCATTCTCTTGGTCAACGAAGTGGCAGTCGTTGGTACATACCAACTTAATGCCGTATTCCTTTGCCAGTTCTATGAGCACCTTGTTGGCTTTCTGCTGAAGAGGGAATGTCTCCCTGTTTGCACGCTGGTTAGGATCTGTCACCTCGTGTCGCTGAAGCTCCAGGTAATAGTCGTCACCGAACACACCCTTATACCACTCTATAGTCTTGCGGGCACCGTCAATGTCTCCAGCAAGAATCTTTGCTGGCACTTCGCCGGCTATACACGCCGAGAGACAGATTACATCCTCGTGGAATCGTTCCAGATCCTCGTGGTCAGTACGTGGCTTGTTGTAGAATCCGTCCACCCATGCCCTTGACACCAGTTTAATAAGGTTATGATAACCGTTCTCGTTCTTTGCAAGCAGAATCAGGTGATAGCGCCTTCTGTCCAGCACCTTGTCCTTGTCTTCTTTCTTTCGTGGACACACATACACCTCACAACCGAAGATAGGTTTGAATGGTTCCTTGCCTTCTTTCTTCAGCTGCTTGTTCTTCTTGTTGCATACGTCAAACAGGTCTTTCACGCCGAACATGACACCATGGTCTGTTATTGCCATGCCTCTCATGCCATCAGCGATGGCTTTATCTACGAGTTTGTCAACTGGCGACTGACCGTCAAGAAGTGAGTAATAAGTATGTACGTGTAGGTGTACGAAATCTTGCATTTTATTATTGGGTTAAATCGTTACAAAGTTACTGATTTTATTTCAAACTACCAATAATTTCGGCTAAAATAAAGAAATTTAACTATTGGAGATTAAAAAATGTTTCATTCTTTCCTTATTCTAATATATTTTTATTACCTTTGCAACCAATAAACAATCTTATTCCTCCTACATTAACCTAATTCTACATTCGCAAACTCGTTTGACAACGCATCAAGTTGAGCGTAAGCGGACGTCTGCAATCTTACTTTAATGGGAAAGAAAATACAGAACCTTAAAAGGATTAAAAAAATACGTATCCACCACGAAGGTACGGATACACTCATATACAGTGCCATCATTCTTATTGCTGTAGGAGTCATCCTATGGCGTTCTTTTGATTCCCCTATCCCGTTCTATGCTTTTGCGGGTGTGTTTGGCATTGTGTGGCTCATAGTTCTCAATTTCTTTCGTTGCCCTATCCGCAAGTTCCCAGAGAACGTGGATGAGGAAGGCATCGTCGTAGCGCCTGCTGACGGTAAGATTGTCGTTATTGAAGAGGTGGAGGAGACGGAATACTTCCATGACCGTCGTCTTATGATCAGCATCTTCATGTCTCTGTGGAATGTTCATGCCAACTGGTTCCCTGTTAATGGTCATGTGCTAAAAGTGGAACATTTCGATGGCAATTTCCATAAGGCATGGTTACCTAAGGCTGCTGCCGAGAACGAACATGCCGATGTGCTCATTGAGGCTGTTAATGGTGAGAAGGTGCTTTGCCGTCAGATTGCTGGTGCCATGGCTCGCCGTATCGTCACTTATGCAAAGCAGGACGATGATTGCTACATTGACGAGCATCTTGGATTCATCAAGTTCGGTTCACGCGTTGATATCTTCTTGCCTGTTGGCACAGAGGTATGTGTGAAGATGGGACAGGCTACCACTGGTGACCAGACCATCATTGCACGTATGAAGTAGTATCTTACCTAAGGGCAGTGAGCGTGCAAGTCTCGCTGTCTGCTTAAGAATACCCCCCGCGCTAACCGTCTCTGCAGATATAGAAAGAGGAGAGGGTTATTAAAATTACATAATATGAAAAAGCATATTCCAAATATTATAACATCTTGCAACCTCATCTCTGGTTGCATCGCTACATGTTATGCTTTCCTTGGTCAGACAGAGATAGCACTGCTGTGGATTGTCATCGGAGCCGTGTTCGATTTCTTCGATGGCATGTCGGCACGTCTGCTGAAGGTGTCATCACCTATAGGCAAGGAACTCGATTCACTGGCAGACGACATCACCTTTGGTGTCGCTCCATCAACTATTCTCTTTTATCAACTCACCGTACTTGACTATCCGGGGTTCCTCGAACCATTCCGTGAGTATATACCTTACCTTGCATTCATCATGGCGGCATTCTCCGCACTGCGTCTTGCCAAGTTCAATCTTGATGAACGCCAGACATTAGGTTTCATTGGTTTGCCAACGCCTGCCAATGCATTATTCTGGGGATCGTTAGTGGTAGGTTATGGTAAGTATCTGGAGTCAGTGGAATACATGTCCCTGCTTCTTATCGTTCTGATGTTTGTAAGCTGTTGGCTGTTGGTATGCGAGGTGCCGATGTTTGCTCTTAAGTTCAAGCATTGGGGCATCAACGAACCGGGCAACTTGGTTAAGTACGGTTTCATGCTATTCAGCGCATGCGTCCTGATATTCGGTCAAGTAGCAGGCATTGCACTGATAATCATTGCCTACATCCTCGTTTCCATTATGCTGAATGCAAAAAAGAAGTAACGCTTCTTTAATCCGAATGGTCCCTTAACCGTTAACCCTTAACCCTTAACCGTTAACCCTTATCCCATGTCCATCATCTCGTTTCTAATATTTTTCGTCATTGCAATACTATTATTTGTAGTAGTATTCGTATTGTCGTTTGTGTTACGAGCATGGTACACCGTCCGTTCTTTCTTCGGCAAAGGCAACACTCGCAAAACGAATAACCCTTATGGAGGGCAATGGAAAGAACCCCAAGGCAAAGACGATTCAAAACCTTACATTACTGGTGGTAAGCCACGGAGTAGTGAGATAGACAAAAACGAAGGTGAGTATGTTGACTATGAAGTCATAGACTAACCTTAGTAAAAAAACAGATAAAGAACAAAACTCTTTATCTGTTTTTTTTATCTCCGCATCGGGGCTGTGCTTACAGATCACTTTGATAGAGAATGAATCAAGACTGCTTCACCCAAATCAACTTTCCCATATCATAGCCACGTCTGCTTGCCTCGTCAACAATCTGCTTGCATATCTCATCCGAGAGCTGAGGAGTACGCGAGAGAATCCATAGATAGTCATCACTGCTACCTCCTACAAGAGCAAAGGAATAATCAGGCGCAAGCATAAGGATGCGGTAGTCAGAGTAGAACGGTCCGAAGAACGAGACACGCAGGACGCCTGGTTTGTCGGTTGTCTTAGCCTTACCTTGCGAGGTCTTCCATTTACCGTTCTTCATTCCCTTGTTGGTAACCGTAATCTTGCCATCGTCCTTCAGTGCGTAGGTAGCAGTGCAGTGCGTCATATCGCGCTCAAACTTATGATCGAACCTGGCTATCTCATACCATTTGCCGAGATATTTGTTCAGATCGACAGTCTTTACGGCAGAGTTGTCTGCTGTGCTTGCAGAACGGCAAGCGAAGAGAATGTAAGAGAGCGTTGCCAGTGTTGTGATGATAACAAGGATGCCAAAGATGTTATTCCCGTTGTCATCCTGTTTGAACTGCGACTTTGATGCACCACATTCTGGACAGTATTGTGGTGCTTCTGATCCTTGATGTGTATAACCACACATCTTGCAAACCCATGTTTTCATAATTACCTCCTTTTTAAATTATATAATTCTTTCCGCCATTCTTATAAAATGGAATGGCACGGCAAAGGTAATCAGAAAACAATTATGTAAACATCCTTTACAATTCTTTTTCCTTATGTAGGTATGCTCTTTTCCTTATATGAGCATGGGTTTGCCTTCAAAAATGTGGTTCTACGAGGTTTTGTGTGGGTAAACATAGTTTGTTTTTGTAATTAAAAGCTATGATGTTATCGAATGTAACGTAAGTGTTAAGCATTTGAAAGCTACTTTATTAGCGTTGTTTGAGTGCTAACGTATGTTCGTTTGAGTGCAAGCAAATGAACGTTTGAGTGCAATCGTACAATGGTGCGAGTGCTATGAAACGAAACAATAATCTCCCACACACTTTCTCGGAGAACC
>JAZUKC010000159.1:0-37669 GCA_045643065.1 Prevotella sp. | reverse complement strand
TCCGCTTGCTTCAGTTTCAAGGAGTTATAGGGAAGATATTGGGGAGATATTTGGGAAGATAAAGGGACAATAGTAATGTCTCTATATCTCCACTTTATCTTCGCGAACAGCTATCTCCTCTTTATCTCCTTACAAGTTGAAACTTGCGAAACTTGTATTAATTATTAATTGTGTGTATGTCTTCAATTTGAAGCTGCGTAGCACCATGGCGGTAAGTGTTGTCCTCTATGGTGTATGCAATATCGAAGGAACGACGGGACTTAATGTATCTGGCTGCTGCCGACTGTCCAAAGGCGATGCCGTTCATTATGTTGTTTGACTTAGAGTCAACAAGTTCGAGCTTAATATGCTCCTGCTGACGACCCACAACCTTCGATGTACCAAAGTCATAGACATCCTCTGTAACAAACAGCGGTTTCTGATTGCCTGGTCCGAAAGGAGCAAACTTACGAAGGTCTGAATGCATCTTCTTCGTAATGTCGCGGAACTCAAGCACTGCGTCGATGGTAAGTATCGGTTCCGTCTGTTCTGGCATGATGTTATACTCAACATATTGTTGGAAACGACGCTGGAACTCCTTGACATTCTCCCACTTAAGAGTCAAGCCACATGCATAGGTATGTCCACCAAAGTTGAGCAGAAGGTCACGACATGACTTTATGGCAGCATAGACATCAAAGCCAGCAACAGAGCGTGCAGAACCTGTTGCAAGATCACCATCGCGTGTCAACACTACGGTTGGGCGGAAGTAGATTTCGGTTAGTCGTGATGCCACGATGCCTATGACACCCTTCTTCCAGTTTTCGTCATAAAGGACGATAGACGAACGATGGCCCTGTGTCTCAAGACGCTCCACAATCTGGTTGGCATCGTCAGTCATCTGCTTGTCGATGTCCTTTCTCTGCTCGTTATATTCATTAATCTGCTCCGACACCTTAAGCGCCTGAGCATAGTCTTTCTCTACAAGAAGGTCAACACTCTCCTTACCATTCTCCATTCGGCCGCTGGCATTGATGCGAGGTCCTATTTTGAAGATGATGTCGCTCATCGTTATCTGGCGACCAGTCATGCCACACACTTCAATGATAGCCTTAAGACCAACAGAAGGTCCCTGGTTAAGTTGTCGCAAGCCATGATAGGCAAGGATGCGGTTCTCACTCTCAACTGGCACAAGGTCTGCCGCAACGCTTACGGCGCATAGGTCGAGCATAGGCTGGAGCTGAGAGAACGGAATGCCGTTGCTTCGTGCAAAGCCCTGCATAAACTTAAAGCCAACGCCACAACCACAAAGATGCTTGAATGGATAAGTATCATCCTCGCGCTTAGGATTGAGTATGGCAACAGCACATGGCATCTTGTCGTCAGGAACATGATGGTCGCAGATGATGAAGTCTATACCCAACTCCTTGGCATAAGCAATTTCGTCTATTGCCTTGATGCCACAGTCTAATATAATAATGAGGGATACGCCGGTCTCCTTTGCATAGTCGATGCCTTTACGAGATACACCGTATCCTTCATCATAGCGATCGGGAATGTAATAGTCAATATTAGAATAGAACTGCTGGAGAAATTTATAGACAAGAGCTACTGCCGTACACCCGTCAACGTCGTAGTCGCCATAGACAAGTATGCGTTCTTTTCGGCCGATAGCATCGTTAAGTCTATCTACGGCCAGGTCCATGTCCTTCATCAGGAATGGATTGATAAGGTCCGTCAGCTGAGGACGGAAAAAACGTTTTGCTGCCGATTCTGTGGTTATGCCACGCCTCAGTAGCAGTCGGGCAAGCACAGGAGCGATATTTAGCTTTTGAGCTAATGTCTGTGCCAAGCCTTCCTCAGACTCTGAGGTCGGAGTATATTTCCATTTAAAGTGCATAGTTTTTTCTTTGAAAAAAAATTAACAATGAATAGTGAATAATGAATAATGAATGATTATCATTGCGATTGCAGTTAATAGGAATGATAACTGATTATTCATTATTCACTATTCATTATTCATTTCTCGCAAAGCGAGATTAGATGCCCATCTTCTTGCGGATGTCAGCAGGGATTGCGTTCTTGTTTACGAGGTAGTCCATAGTCTTAGCAACGATGAAGTTCTTAGACATGTACCAGATACCATCGTACTGACCAGCCTTGCCCCATGAGTTCTTAACCATATAGTACTCACGACCTGTCTGATCCTTTGCAATACCGTAGATGAGCATGCCGTGGTCGTCGGTAAGAGTCCAGTTGTCATACTCCTTCTGGCGCTGCTCCTGTGATGGAGTCATCTCCTTAACAGTAACGCCCATCTCCTTGATCTTGTCACGTTTCTCTGCAGCAGAAAGCTTAAGCCAGCGAGCCATGTCAGAACCAGTAAGGTCAGCAGACTTCTCGTCGATGAGGAGTGCGAGACCGTCGCGTGTGAAACCAGCCTCACTAACATCGCCACCCCATGCTACGGTGTAACCGTTCATAACAGCGTTGTCGATGATAGCAGCCATCTCGTCCATAGGAAGGTTCCAAGATGTACCCTGACGCCAGTTGTCCTGAACCTCTACAGGGAACTCTGTGTAGAATGGGTGGTGTGTGTAAGAAGTGATTGATACATAGTCGTTGTAGTCAAGGCCGAGGCTCTTAGAGAACTGCATAGGAGTATATTCCTTGCCCTCGTATGTAAACTTCTCTGGACACTTGCCAAGGTAAGCATCAAGGATGCCCTGGAAACCATTCTTCCATGCTGGGTTACATGTCTTTGCCTTAGATGTTGCAACAGCCTTAACGTATGGAGTCATAACGTCGAAGAACTGATTGAAGTTGTTCAGAGTGTCACCGTACATAGTACCTGGTGCTGGCATAGCCTCCTCTGGACAGATACCTACGTTCTGAAGGATGTAGAGAACGTCATAAGCAGAACCACCCTGCGAGAAGTCGCAGTCGCCGTGCATACGAACAGTTGTAATGGCACGGTCCATGTAGTCCTTGTTACATACGAACATCTCGCAGAGGTCGTATGTCTTACCTGTCTTCTTCAGAATCTCAGCCTCAAAGTAAGAGAGGGTTGAGTAGTTCCAGCAAGTACCTGACTGAGCCTGATTCTTGATAGAAGTGATTGGGTTCTCCTTAATAACGGTGAACACTGGTTTGTTCTTGTCTGTGTCAGAAGTCTTCTTCTTGGCAGCAGTAGCGCTAAGGCAGACCATAGCTGCCATAGCGATAATAGCGATTTTCTTCATGTTTTGGTTTTTGTTTTGGTTTTTTATTTTGATTTTTCGATGATTCAGTTAATCGAGAATTCGACTACTCGATGGTTCGAGTTTAATCGAGTTAATCGAGTTAAATCGATAGGATGGAAGGTTTACTCCTTGTTATTTGCCATGTACTCCTCCACATCCTTAGCATGATAAGGAATGCGGTTCTTTCCAAGGAATCGGCATCCGTCCTTTGTTATCAGGATGTCATCCTCAATGCGGATGCCACCAAAGTCCTTGTATGTCTCCAGAAGGTCGAAGTTAAGGAATTCAGCACAGTGACCTGATGCTTTCCAATCGTCGATGAGTGCAGGGATGAAGTAGATGCCTGGCTCGTCGGTAACGACAAAACCTTCTTCAAGACGTCGTCCCATGCGCAGGCAGTTGGTTCCAAACTGGTCAAGACGTGGACGTGTCTCTGCATCGAAGCCTACGTGAATCTGTCCCAAACCCTCCATATCATGAACGTCCATACCCATCATGTGACCAAGTCCGTGAGGCAGGAACATAGCGTGAGCGCCAGCCTGTACAGCCTCTTCTGTGTCACCCTTCATGAGTCCGAGTTCCTTAAGACGGTCGGTCATGAGTCGGCAAACGTCAAGATGCACATCAAAGTACTTCACACCAGGCTTTGCCTTCTCAAGAGCAAGGTCATGACAAGCATCTACAATGTCATAGATCTCACGCTGACGCTGAGTGTATATGCCATTGACAGGCATGGTACGAGTATTGTCCGAGCAGTAATTGTTAATAGTTTCGCCACCACAATCGCACAGCACAAGGCGTCCGTTCTCAAGTTCGTTCATAGAAGGAGCACCGTGCATAATCTCGCCATGCTGCGAGAAGATGGTTGCAAAGGAATGATGACAACCGAGAGACAAAGCCACACTATCAACATGACCGGCAATGAACTTCTCAGTACGTCCCGGACGAGTCATGCGCATAGCCTTGGTATGCATCTCATACCCAATCTCTGCTGCACGCTCCAGTTCCTCAATTTCCTCTTCAGTCTTAACAGAACGCATCTTTACTACGGCATTGATCAGCTCAAGCGATGCTGCTTCCTTCTGCTTTGAAGGGTGAATACCGAGTATATCCATTATCTGGATCATGTTGTCATGACGGTATGGAGGAAGGAAATGTACCTTGCGTCCCTTAGCCTGAGCCTCCTGCAATACATCGGTAAGCTTTGCCATCGGAGCAGAATTGTGCACACCAATGCGTTCAGCCAATTCGCTAATCTTATCTACTGAACCATACCATACGATATCCTCAACGTCCACATCGTCACCGAATAGCCACTCGTCACCACTTTCGGTATCTATGACTCCGGCAAGGCCAATCTCCTGAAGGCCAAAATAATAAAGGAACGATGAGTCCTGACGGAATGGTGCATAAGCATTGGCTGGATAGTTACATGGCGACTCGTTATTGCCAAACAGCACAATAACTCCGTTACCGACAAGTCCCTTGAGAATTTGCCTGCGCTCTATGTATGTCTTCTTTGCAAACATGTTTTTTAGGTTTAATAGTTTTTTACTGAAAGTACATCTTAGACTTCAGCAATTAGGTTAATGTTTTATAATTATCACGCAAAGTTACAAAAAATATTCGATAAATTATGTAACTTTGCTTTATAATTAAAACTTTTTATAATATAATGTATTTAGACGATACAGCTTTAGTGCTTGAAGGTGGCGGAATGCGTGGTTTGTTTACCATAGGTGTGCTTGATGCTTTCATGGAAAAAGGTCTTCGTTTTCCATACGGCATAGGCGTTTCTGCCGGTGCATGCAATGGCCCGAGTTTTGTAACAGGTCAGAAAGGAAGAGCACGCTATTCCAATGTCGAGATGATGCGCCAGCATGGACACAACTATCTTGGCATCCGACTGTTATTGCGTACAGGTTGTCTGTTCAATATTCCGCTTCTCTACGACGAGCTACCTAACCGCACATGGCCTTTTGAATATGACAAATTCTATGAGTCTGACATGGAATTTGAATGCGTGCTTACCAATCTTAGCACAGGCAAGGCAGAATATATTCCTAATACCGACCCATACATTAAAGGCGACCATAAACACACAATGGATATGATACTGGCTTCCAGCAGTTTGCCTTATGTAAGCAAAATCGTTACTTTTGATGGCAAACCTATGCTTGATGGTGGCATTGGCGATAGTATTCCCATTGCTCGTGCAGCAAGCAAGGGTTACAAGAAACAGATAGTCATACTTACACGCAACAAGGGATATAGGAAGAAGATGAAGCGTAATCCTCTTTCGTCCATTTTCGTGTCGTTGTTACATTTCCTTTTATACCGCAAATATCCTAAGTTTATTGATGCTCTTAACGCACGTGGCAAGGTGTATAACGACCAACTTGAACTCGTAGAAAAGTGGGAGAAAGAGGGTAAGATTCTCGTCATTCGCCCTGAGAAGAAACTGCAGGTTGACCGAATTGAGCGTAATGCAGATCGCCTTCAGGCTCTCTACGACGAAGGATTGGCAGTAGGACGAAGCTTCTGCGAACGCCTAAAAGCACTGAACGACGATGCCAATCAATAGGATTGACGATGTCAAAAGCATTGGTTTATGTTGTAAAGACTGAGTAATTACATTGTAAAGACTCAGTAATTACACTGTAAAGACTCAGTAATTACACTCTAATTACTGAGTCTTTACTGTATAAAAGGTATTGATTCACATTGTGAATGGTATTGATTCACATCGTAAAACGTAGTTCTTCATGCTGTGCGAACAAACGAGTGCAAGAATCATGAATATTGACATAAAAAACAAAAAAAACTTAACTTAATACCTTTTTTTATTATAAATTGAAAAAAAATCATTATCTTTGCAAAGTATTATGTGTCATTATGCATAGATTATGACATAGTGAGACTTTATCAAAACCGAATAAACTAACAATAATAACAAAACAACTAACCAAAAAACGAATGACTATGAAGAAGTTATTTCAACTGCTTTTAGTTTTCATGATGCTTCCTGTAGCTTCAATGGCACAGGATGCGTGGAACACAACCTACAAGGAGATTGATGCCCGCATCAAGGCGCCGGAGTTCAAGGCAAAGCAATTTGTCGTGACAAAGTATGGCGCTGCTGCTGGTGGTGCAGAGACAAAGGCAACTGCTGCAAAGAACCAGAAGGCAATAAACAAGGCCATCGCAGCATGTAACAAGGCTGGCGGCGGTAGCGTAGTGGTGCCTGCAGGTGTCTTCTATACAGGCGCTATCACTCTCAAGTCGAATGTTAACCTCGTGGTTTCAAAAGGAGCCACACTGAAGTTTGCTTTCGAGCGCGACCTCTACCCTATCGTTGAGACACGCTGGGAGGGTCTTGACATCATGAACTATCAGCCTTGCATCTATGCCAAGGACTGTAAGAACATCGGTGTTTCAGGCGAAGGCGTTATCGACGGCAATGGCTCAAACGAGCGTTGGTGGTACATGAAGGGCAATGCTCATCATGGTTACCATGAGGGTGTCGATGAATGGCAGGGCACAGCAAAGGTTGGCACACGCGCAGAGTTGCTCAAGATGGCAGACAACGGCGTGCCTGTTGCGCAGCGTGTCTTTGGCAAAGGAAAGGGTCTTCGCCCTCAGCTCATCAACTTCTGCAGATGTCAGAATGCTATCATTCAGGGCGTTGAGCTTCGCGACTCTCCTTTCTGGGTTATCCATCCACTCTGGGTTAAGAACCTGATTGTCAAGAACGTAACCATCATCAACGATGGTCCTAACGGTGACGGATGTGATCCTGAGTCGTGCGAAGATGTTCTCATCGAGGGTTGTACGTTCCATACAGGCGACGATTGCATCGCTCTTAAGTCTGGTCGTAATGCTGATGGTTTCCGCGATGGAAAGCCATGTCAGAACATAATCATACGAAACTGCAAGATGGCAGACGGCCATGGCGGCGTCGTTGTAGGCTCAGAGATATCTGCAGGTGTAAAGAATGTATTCGCAGAGAACTGCGAAATGGACTCGCCTAACCTTGACCGTGTCATCCGTATCAAGACAAACACCTGCCGTGGCGGTATCAACGAGAACATCTACGTGCGTAATATAAAGGTAGGTCAGTGCAAGGAAGCTGTTATGCGCATTAACCTTGTCTATGAGCCTAACGAGATTGCAGAGCGTGGTCATATACCAACAGTTCGCAACGTCTATGTCGAGAACGTAACCTGCAAGAAGTCAAAGTATGGCATTCTGCTCAACGGACTTGAGGCAGAAGACTCAAAGGAGGCTCAGATTTACAACATCAACGTGAGCAACTGTACCTTTGGCGGTCTTACAGCAGAGCCTGTTTACAAGACAGGTATCGTCAAGGACATTCACATAAACAATTTAAATGTAAGCGCAAATTTCTAATTACATGAAAAGAATCATCATTGCATTGGCTGCATTATTCTCTTTGTGCAGCAGCATCAGCGCCCAGAACTCTGGTTGGGATGCCAAGAAATATAAGGAGATTGAGGCAAGCATAAAGGCTCCTACGTTCAAGGACAAGGTCTTCAAGCCTGCCATAAAGACAAGCAACACTGCAGCAAAGAACCAGGCTGCCATCAACAAGGCTATACAGAAGGCATCGGAGAAAGGTGGCGGCAAGGTCATCATTCCTGCTGGAACGTATATGACGGGTGCCATCACTCTGCTCTCTGACGTGAACCTCGTACTCGAAAAGGGTGCCGTTCTTAAGTTTGCGTTCGAGCCAGAGCTCTATCCTCTCGTATATACACGCTACGAAGGACTTGACGTTTACAACTATTCGCCTTGCATCTATGCCAACGGCGCAAAGAACATAGGCATCACAGGTCAGGGTACTATTGACGGCAACGGCAACCGTAACACATTCTGGATGTGGACAGGTGAGGAGCGCTGGGGCTACAAAGGCGGCGAAACCTGCAAGACTATTAACGGCGTTCAGGGTTCAAGACCTTTGCTTCAGGAGATGTGCGACCGCAACGTACCTGCCGAGCAGCGCACCTTCGGCATGGGCAAGGGACTGCGTATGCAGCTTGTGAACATCGTTAACTCAGAGAATATTCTCATCGAGGGCGTTACGATGATTGACTCGCCTTTCTGGGTTATGCACCCATTGTTCTCCAAAAACATTACCGTTCGTGGCGTTACAGTAAGAAACGACGGTCCTAATGGTGATGGCTGTGACCCTGAGTCATGCGAGAACGTGCTGATTGAGAACTGCGTATTCCACACTGGAGATGACTGCATTGCCATCAAGTCTGGACGCAATGGCGACGGACTTCGTGACGGAAGACCTTCGCGAAACATCATCATTCGTGGTTGTAAGATGGAAGACGGACATGGTGGCGTAGTCATAGGTTCTGAGATTTCTGGCGGTTGTGAGAACGTGTTTGCAGAGAACTGCGAGATGGATTCACCAAAGCTCGACCGCGTGCTTCGCATCAAGACAAACACTTGTCGTGGTGGTGAGACAAAGAACGTGTATATGCGTAACGTAAAGGTCGGTCAATGTAAGGAGACCGTAATGCGCATCAACCTCAACTATCAGCCAAAGGAGGCATCAGAGCGTGGTCATATCCCTACCGTTCACAACGTATGGATGGAGAATGTTACCTGCGAGAAGTCTAAGTATGGCGTTATGCTGAATGGCATTCAGGAGGCTTGCTCCATCTATGACATCCATGTCGTAAACTGTAGTTTCAACGGTGTAAGCGAGAAGCCTGTCCTTCGTGAGAACTTCATGAACAACATCAAGTTTGAGAACGTAAAGGTAAATGGCAGAAATGTTCGTTCTGACGGTTCTGTCACACTGAAAAATGTGCCTTACAAGAGCTATGCTGAGTGGCTTACCTATAGCGAAATGAAGCGCGTAACCAACCCTATCTACCTTGACTTTACTGACTCTATCAAGCACAAGAAGGGCAAGTGGAGCTATGTCATGGGTATCGAACTTGAGGGTATGCTTGATACTTATCTGGCACATGGTGGCGACAAGATTCTTGACTATCTGAAGCGCTATCCACAGCAGATGATCTCTGACGATGGCAATACTACAGGCTATAAGTACGAAGACTTCAACCTTGACAACATCCGTACTGCACATTTCATCTATCGCATGAACGAGATTGATCATCGCAAGGGCAACGACATCGCACTCAAGGAGTATTTCCGCCAGCTCATCAATCAGCCACGTACAGACGAAGGCGTATATTGGCATAAGCAGATTTACCACGATCAGGTTTGGCTCGATGGCATTTTCATGGGTCTGCCATACAAGACAATGGCCATTCCTTCAATGGTTAAGCAGGGCATGACCGTAGCAAGCAAGGGCGAACCAAAGAAGGGTGTAAAGCTATCGAAGAAGCAGCAGGAGAAGGAAATCATGGCTTACTATGACGATATTCTGAATCAGATAACCATGACCGATGCAAGAACATACGACGAGAAGACAAATCTCTGGAAGCATGCATGGGACTCAAAGCACGGAATGTTCTGGGCAGACAAGACTACAGGTCAGAGTCAGCACACTTGGGCACGTGCTCTCGGATGGTTCACAATGGCTCAGATAGAGATTCTTGACTATCTCCCTGAGAACTACGCACGCCGTCAGGAGGTAATCGACATGCTTCAGAAGACTCTCAAGGCTTGCATTCAGTATCAGGATCCAGAGACAGGCGTATGGCATGATGTCATGGACGTAAACGATCCTCGCAACTATCTTGAGTCAACAGCAAGCTGTATGTTTGCTTATTGTATGCTCAAGGGTGCACGTCTCGGCTATCTCGACGACTCATACCGTCAGGCTGGCATCAAGGCATACAAGGGTATCATCAACAACTTCATCCGTGTGGATGAGGATGGTACGATATCTCTCACAGAATGCTGTTCTGTAAGTGGCCTTGGTCCTGAGAAGTCACCACATCGTGATGGTTCGTTTGAATATTACATCTCAGAGCCTATCCGCGACAATGACGCTAAGGGCGTTGGTCCATTCATGTGGGCAACACTTGAGATGGAGAAGCTTGGTTATGACACAAGTAGCAAATACTAAACAGTCTGGTAAAGACTGATAAACCCCAAAAGAAGCAGGAATTTTCGGATTCCTGCTTCTTTTATATTCCTACCAGTTTTATTACCATACATACAGAGCGACAAGGCAAAAGTTACACATTATATTATATAAGCATGGATTGGCATAAGTTTAAGTCAACTTTAACATTTCAGAAGAGGAGAGCAAGAGCAATGGTTAAGTAATGTTAACAAAGTAGGATTAACATATAAATCTCTTGCTTATTCAGAAGAAAATGTGTAATTTTGCAACATAAAACAAACAAAACGAATTCAAATAGTAAGTTATGAAGAATCTGTATCACAACTTTTTTTACTTTTATTATTACTTTGCAGGGAACTGTGAAGCGGGAAGTTGCGTGTAGATTTCAACTTATGACTGACAATAACCTGACCAGAGAAATGGTTAAGCAAAGTCCCGCTTCAACAACATGATTGAGGCGGGATTTTTTTGAAGAAAGCCCCTACCCCATTTTACCATCCTAACAGATGGAAACAAAGAGACAAGAACAAGGCTTCGTAAAGAGCCAAACAAGATATAAATTCTAAACAACAGAAGATAAAGTTGAAACGAATAGCAATACAGGGCTTCGAAGGAAGCTTCCACGACATCACTGCTCACAGATATTTTGAGGGCGAACAGTTGCAGCTTATTTGTTGCGCTACATTCGAGGAGGTGTTTGAGAACATGAAGAACGACCCAACAGTTGTGGGTTTGACTGCTATAGAGAATACGATAGCAGGCTCATTGCTCCACAACTACGAGTTGCTTCGCAATAGCGGAATGTCAGTTGTAGGCGAGCACAAGACTCACATCTGCCACTGCATCTGTTGCCTGCCTGGTCAGGACATCTCAGACATTCACGAGGTTCACTCTCATCCTGTTGCCCTGATGCAGTGCCGTGAGTATCTGGCACAGCACCCTGCCATCAAGATTGTAGAAGATGAAGATACGGCAGGTTCTGCTAAATACATTTCCGAGAATCAGCTTGAGGGAGTAGCAGCCATCTGTCATGCTGATGCAGCAGCACTCTACGGACTCAAGGTCTTGGAAAACAACATTGAGGACAACAAGCACAACTTCACTCGTTTCCTCGTCCTATCTGATCCACGCAAGGCAGACATGATGCGTCCTATAAACGAGACAGACAAGTCGAGCATTGTTTTCTCTTTGCCACATGAGGAAGGTTCTCTCTCTCAGGTTCTGTCCATACTCAGTTTCTACAAGATGCAGCTGACAAAGATTCAGTCACTACCTATCATAGGACGCGAATGGGAATACATGTTCTACGTTGACGTTACTTACGACGATCTTGTAAGATATCGCCAGGCTATAGACGCAATCATTCCACTTACACGAGAATTAACCATTTTAGGAGAATACAAAGCAGTTTAATGCAAAAATGCATAATGCATAATTCATAGTTAGCAATGATACAACCAGCAGATAGATTAAGCACAGTACAGGAATACTACTTCAGCCGCAAACTGAAAGAAGTGGCACAGATGAACGTAGAGGGTAAGGACGTTATCAGTCTTGCCATAGGTTCTCCAGACATGCCGCCTTCAGAGGCAACTATAGAAACACTATGCAGCGTTGCCCACGACCCTAACGCACATGGTTATCAGCCAACAATGGGAACGCCAGAGCTTCGTAATGCTATGGCAGAATACTACAAGCGCTGGTTTGATGTCACACTCGATCCAAAGACAGAGATTCAGCCTCTCATTGGTTCAAAGGAAGGCATTCTGCACATCACACTTGCATTCTGCAATCCAGGCGATGAGGTTCTTGTTCCTAATCCTGGATACCCTACTTACACATCTTTGTCAAAGATTCTGGGACAGAAGATTGTCAACTACAACCTTCGTGAGGACAACAACTGGCAGCCGGATTGGGAGCAGTTGGAATCAATGGATCTCAGCCGCGTAAAGCTGATGTGGACAAACTATCCGAACATGCCTACTGGTGGTAATGCCCAGATAGAAACATACAAGCGTCTGGTTGATTTTGCAAAGGCTCATGACATTGTGGTTGTCAATGACAATCCTTACTCATTCATCATAAACGACAATCCTATATCTCTGCTTCAGGTGCCTGGTGCAAAGGATTGCTGCATAGAACTCAATTCTATGTCAAAGAGCCACAACATGCCTGGATGGCGCGTAGGTCTTTGCGCTAGCAACAAGGAGTTCATCTCATGGATTCTGAAGATTAAGTCGAACATTGACTCTGGTACATTCCGTGGTTTGCAACTTGCTGCTGCTGAAGCCTATCGCAATTCTGAGGAATGGCATCATGAGGCAAACTACACAACATACAAGCGTCGCCGCAACATAGCAGAGAAGATTATGACAACACTCGGTTGCCAGTATGATCCAAACCAGGTAGGCATGTTCCTTTGGGGCAAGATTCCTGAGCATTATACTGATTGTGAGCAACTCACAGAGCGTGTACTCCACGAAGCAAAAGTGTTCATCACTCCTGGATTCATCTTCGGAAGCAATGGCAATCGCTACATCCGCATTTCTCTGTGTGCCAAAGACAATAAGATGCAGGAGGCACTTGAGAGAATTGAGAAATTATAAAATCGAAATAAACAGAGTTATCGAAATATCGTATAACTTGAAAAATTGAATACTATAATACTATTCCGAAATTCGGAATTTGTAAATCATAATAAAACAAGATATGGAACTTCAACTTCAGCCCCTCAACTTACCAAGTGACAGCAAACGCCCTTTCATCATTGCAGGTCCATGTTCTGCAGAGACAGAAGAGCAGGTGATGTGTACAGCTAAGCAACTCAGCGAAAAGGGTTGCCGCATGTTCCGTGCCGGCGTATGGAAACCACGTACAAAGCCAGGTGGTTTTGAGGGACACGGCGAACCAGCCCTGAAGTGGATGGCACAGGTAAAAGAAGAGACAGGAATGCTCGTTGGCACAGAAGTGGCAACACCTGAGCACGTTGAGCTTGCCATGAAGTACGACATGGACATCCTCTGGATTGGTGCTCGAACAAGTGCAAACCCTTTTGCTATGCAGTCGCTGGCAGATGCAATGACTGGCATTGATATTCCTGTACTTGTAAAGAATCCAGTAAACCCAGACCTGGAACTTTGGATTGGTGCGATGGAACGTCTTAATGTTGCTGGCGTAAAGCGTTTAGGTGCAATACATCGTGGTTTCTCAAGCTATGACAAGACTATATACCGTAATCTCCCTATGTGGCAGATTCCTATTGAGTTACGTCGCCGCATACCTGAGTTACCTATCGTATGTGATCCTTCTCACATGGGTGGCAAGCGCGAACTCATCGCCCCACTCTCACAGCAAGCACTTGACCTTGGTTTCGATGGTTTGATGATTGAGTCACATTGCGATCCTGACAAAGCATGGTCGGACGCTAAGCAGCAGATTACTCCAGAAGTTGCCGACTTCATCATCGGCATGTTGGTTACTCGCGATGGCACATTCTCTACCGAAGGTATCAAGCAATTGCGTCAGCAGATTGACCAGTTGGATAACGAACTCATGGGATTGCTTGCAAAGCGTATGCGCGTTTGCCGCGAGATTGGACAGTACAAGAAAGAGCATAACATCCAGGTACTCCAGACAGGACGATACAACGAGATTCTGGACAAGCGAGGTGTGCAGGGTTCGCTGACTGGTATGGATGCTAAGTTCGTTAAGCAGATATTCGAACACATACACGAAGAGTCTGTACGTCAGCAGCTTGAGATTGTTGGAAAGTAATACCCTACCCTTCCTCAAAAGGGAGGGGAGGAAGATAATAATAATAAAATAACAAATGAAGATATTAATACTCGGAGCAGGCAAGATGGGATCGTTCTTCATCGACCTGCTGAGCTTCGACCACGAAGTGGCTGTCTATGAACGCGATGCAAAGCGACTGCGCTTCACATACAACTGTCAACGCTTTACAGAACTTGATGAGATTGACGAATTCAAGCCTGAACTCCTCATCAATGCCGTGACAGTAAAATACACCATACCAGCATTCAACGAAGTTATTCCTCATCTTACAAAGGAATGTATCCTGTCAGATATCAGTTCCGTTAAGACTGATTTAAAGGAGTTCTACGACAGTACTGGCATGCGCTACGTCAGCACCCACCCTATGTTTGGTCCGACATTCGCCAATCTGCACCAGTTGCATGAGGAGAATGCCATCATCATTTCTGAGGGTGACTACATGGGACGCTGTTTCTTCAAGGACCTCTACAGCCGGCTCGGACTCAACATATATGACTACACCTTTGAGGAGCATGACCGCACCGTAGCTTATTCTCTGAGTATTCCATTCGTCTCTACCTTCGTCTTTGCTGCTGTCATGGAACATCAGGATGCACCAGGAACAACGTTCAAGCGTCACATGCGAATAGCGAAGGGTGTACTAAACGAGGACGACTATCTGCTTCAGGAAATTCTCTTCAACCCTTACACTCATGACAATGTTGCCAAGATTCGTACTGAGTTGAAGGAACTGCTTGAAATCATAGACAATAAAGACTCTGACGGAATGAAGAAATATCTTGAGAAGATTCGTTCTAACGTGCGACGCGATATTCAGGATATCAACTAAACAAGCATTCGTTCATCCAACTTTCAACCAAATAACATCAATACCCCCTATAGTATATGATCCACACACAAGTAACAACAAAAAAACCATCAGAATGTACTAACATCAACGATGTACGCAACGAGATAGATAATATAGACAAAACGATCATATCGCTTTTGAGCGAACGATTTGAATATGTCAAAGAAGTTGTAAAATACAAGGAGAAGACTGCTGATAGCATTGTTGCAAACGACCGTAGGATCAAAGCACTACAGGACAGACGTCTGTGGGCAGAAGCAGAAGGATTGAATCCGAATGTCATAGAGAATATCTATTCTGCTCTCATCGAATACTTCATTGAAGAAGAAAAAAAATTAATAAATCTATAAATACACATTGTTTAAGAAAATGTTTAGAAAAGAAATCAAAGTCTTGGACTGTACCGTTCGCGACGGTGGACTTATGAACAAATGGCAGTTCAGTAAGGATTTTGTGAAAGGTATCTACAACTCATGCGTTGAGGCAGGAGTTGACTACATGGAGATTGGTTACATCAGTAGTGAGGATCAATTCCCACGTACAGAATTCGGACCATGGAAGTTCTGTGCAGAAGACGATCTTCGTGAGATTGTAGGTGAAAACAACACCGGCACTAAACTCTCCGTTATGGCAGATATCGGCCGAATCAAGTTCGATGACATCCGCCCTAAGTCAGAGAGTGTTGTCGATCTTTTCCGCGTAGCATGCTATGACTACCAGATAGATAAGGCTATCGAACTGGCTCATCATGTTATGGACAAAGGCTACGAGGCAACTATCAACCTCATGGCTGTATCAAAGGTTTCGAACAGAGCTCTCGACCAGGTTCTTGCTGATGTGGCAGAGTCAAGAGTCAACACTTTCTACCTTGTTGACAGTTTTGGCAGTCTTTATTCAGAAGACATTCATAGTCTCCTCAATAAGTACATCCAGGCTCTCCCTGGCAAGACTATTGGTTTCCACGGTCACAACAACACACAGCTTGCATTTGCAAACACAATAGAATGTATCATAGGTGGTGCAAACATGCTTGATGCTACTATGCTCGGAATAGGCCGAGGAGCAGGCAACTGTCCAATGGAGCTTCTCATCTCGTTCCTCAAGAACCCTAAGTATCAGCTCAAGCCTATCCTTCAGGCTATCCAGGATCATGTTAAGCCACTGCAGAAGGAAATAGACTGGGGTTACTTCATCCCTTACATGATCACAGGTTCACAGAACGATCATCCTCGTTCAGCAATGGCATGGATGGGTAGTGAGAACTGCGATGACTATGTATCATACTATGAATCAGTCATCCACGGCAAAGAGGTTTAATCAGACCACTAAAAATACCAGAACCGGCAATCGTCAGTTCTGGTATTTTTTTATGTAGCAAAGATAAGGCTTAACGCATGCTCTTAAATGCACCAAGTATGTCAACATCTATCTTAACGCCAGCCTCAACACGAAGTTCTTTCTCAAAGACCGAACCAGTTGCATTTGTATTATCGCCCCAACTGTACATGCCATTGACAAATGCCGTTACATCACCGGCACGATGCAAAGGGGAATGATACTCCAGTCCTCCTGAGACAGTCTTTATTACAGTTCCAGGAGTAACAATCATATCTTCCTTCACTTCCTCATTGCAGTCGCGAGTAATTTTAGCATAAGCCCTAAGCTGCTTTATTGGTCGCACTGATACTTCTGCTGACACGGTATAGTCTTTCAGATACTTTATGTCCTCAATATTAGTACGATGCATGGCATCAATATCGATGTAAGCAAAAGAACCTATATTAAATCGATTGCCGAGAGCAACATAGTTCATCCACTTCTTTTCTCCGTCATACTTATACTGATGCATGTTGAACGACCAATATGAAGAATAGAAACCATGATGTCCCTTCCACATCAGGTTGCCTGAATAGAGATGATTGGTACCTGCTTTGCGTAATGGAGAGTTACATCCTTGCAGGATGATGTTGTCATGCTTACCAAGGTCTATCTCTACCGAAGCACCATACTGATAGTTATTGAACTGATTCCAGAACTCCGTACCATAGTACATGTCAATAGTAGGCGTATTATTCTCGAATCCACCTAACGCAACAAGCTGCTTACCAGTGGACAAATGCAGAAACGGAACAACATCCCATCTAACTGAGAGCAACTCTGTTGCATCAAAGAAACTGACATTGCTTCCTATATTGTCAAGTCGCTGACGATACTCAAAACTGAGTGTTTTGCCCAAGCGACCAGATGTAGAGAAATACACATACTGTCCCTTGAATCCTGTTCTGTCGTTGGAAGTCATTCCCTCCCAACCTTGATACTCATATCCTACTCTGCCCTTTATGGACATTTCCTCAATAGCAGGCGAATTGTCATTCTGTGCCAACGACGTAAACGGGAATAACAGAGCCAATGCTATGCTGAATATTGCTTTTTTCATTACTGTCTGATGTTTTATTATGCAAAAGTATTAAGTTTTCTGGAAATAAACAAAGAAATTAACTTTTTATTATTAACTTTGCATTTATTATGAACTACAAATACTATCACACATGAAATATAATACGGTAATATGGGACCTGGACGGGACCCTTCTTGATACTCTCAACGATTTGTGCAACGCTACTAACTTCGCCTTGCGCCATCATGGACTTAACGAGCGTACGATAGACGAGGTGCGCAGGTTTGTCGGCAACGGGGTAAGGAAACTGATAGAAAGAGCTGTGCCATCGGACACTGACTCTGTCCTGACAGATGCGGTGTTCAATACGTTTCGCACCTACTACGTTGAACATTGCAGAGAGACGACCTGTCTATACGAAGGTGTCGGAAATGTTCTTCGCCAGCTTCATGACATGGGCGTACATCAAGCTGTCGTAAGCAACAAGCTGCAAGCCGGAGTGACTGAACTGGCAGACGAATGGTTTGCCGACACTATTGATGTTGCAATCGGTGAGCGCGAAGGAATCAACCGAAAACCTGCAAGAGACATGATAGACATTGCGCTTTGTGAACTTGAACAGACATCCAGAATGAATGCCAAGGACATTAATGCTGTCTATATCGGTGACTCTGAGGTGGACATCATGACTGCAAAGAATGCTGGCATGCCATGCATCTCTGTGCTATGGGGATTCCGTGACAAAGATTTCCTCATGGCCAACGGAGCAGAAACGCTGGTCAGCAATCCGGAAGAGATTATCAGATTAATAACCCAATAGCAGACACACGAACCACCTTTATATAATAACTTTCTCCCTAATGCGAGATTGCACCTCTGCTGCCAGATCCTCATAAGTGCTTGTTGGAGCAGGCATAATAGGAGGAAGATATTCCACCGTTATCTTATGCGGACGTCCCAGACGACTGCCACGAGGCATTGCCTCATACGCTCCGCTGATGGCAACAGGCAAAATCGGAACATTAAGTTCCTTACTCAGTATGGCGAAAGTCTTCTTGAACGTCTCTACATCACCAGTATGAGTGCGAGATCCTTCTGGGAATATCACAATATTCTTGCCGTTCTTCAGCACCTGAGCAAGTCTTAGGATAGAATCCTTCAGATCCTTACGCTCCATGATGATGATATTATTGTTCCTCGCCATGAACTTCAGGAAACCATTGTTCACATGCTGTTCCGTGGCATAGAAATAACAATCCTTGATTTTCTTGCCACCAAGACCTGACAATGCCAATGGTCCGTCAAGCACACTCTGATGGTTAGGGGCAATGATATAAGGGCCATGCTCTGGAATATTCTCTTTACCTTTGATTTCCAATCGGTTGTAAAGATAGAAAGCAGAATTGAATATGCCTGAACCGAGTGGCATTGTGAATGCTGCCTTAGGCAGATTGAGTTTAGTGGTATCGGCAGTTATCAGAGTATGCCAATCTACGTTCTCCACCTCCGAGCGAGTTTTCTGCTCGGTGATGAAGTCAGCAATAGCCTGTACATCACGGAAGGTAAGCATAGAATCAGCATTAAGTTGCATGCCAAAAGTATGCTCAATGAATCCCTGTAATCCTACCATGTCAAGCGAGTCGAAGGCAAGATCTGTCTCAATATGGTCAGTTGGCTTGACCTTTATCTTCTTTTCCTGTTCGATGTAGTTCTTCAATATTACAAAGTCAGGAGATAGAATAGCGTTGCTTACTTCGTCTGTAGCACTTTCCTCAGCATCTTTCTTTCCTGCGATAATGTCTTTCAACTTGAAGCGCTGAAGCTTGTCGAGCTTAGTGCGAGGCAGAGTTCCGCGATAAACGAATATCGACATTATCTTCTTATAGTTCGTAACCGTGCGGTTGTATGGTTCAACGACTTCACGCTTAAGAGCCGATTCTATCTGAGCATCGGTCATTCCTGCTGCCCATTGTTCCTGCGGAACGATGATAGCCAGCAGCATGTCACCATTCTGTGTGACAGCAACCTCCTTAACCTTATCTGCATATTTCTCAAGTTTGTACTCAATCTCGGAAGGTTGAACATTCTTTCCGTTTGAAAGGACGATAATTTCCTTTGTTCTTCCCGTAATGTAAACACGTCCCTTCTCGTCAATAGTCGCGAGGTCTCCGGTGTGGATGTATCCATCGCTATCTATCACAGCAGCAGTCTCTTCGGGACGATTGTAATATCCTTGCATCACGTTCTCACCCTTCGCGCAGAGTTCTCCGTTGACGAGTTTGCACTTGACTGATGGCAAAGGCAGACCGACGCATCCTGGGATGATATCGTCTGGACGTGTGAAACAGATGATAGGTGCTGTCTCGGTCATGCCGTAACCTTCAAGGACATCAAGTCCAAGAGTACGCAATCCGAGTCCTATCTCCTTGTCAAGGGCAGCGCCACCGCTTACACAATACTTGATGTTGCCACCCATCTTCTTTCTTACTGATTGGAATACGAATCTTGAAAGGGTACGATTGTTAAGCTTTGCGCAGATATTGAACAATGTGCGTGTAACCACAGAGGCATCAATCTTCTTCTTTATACCTGAATACAACGTCTGCCATAGGCGTGGAACACCAATGAAAATAGCTACTTTGCCACGACAAAGCGTGTCCATAATGTCAGGTCCTGATAGCGAAGGACTTATAGCTACGCCACCACTGAAGACTATAGGAATAATGATGGTGCCCATCAGAGGCAGGACATGATGGACAGGAAGCAGGACGAGCGTGCGACGATCAGGACTGAAGATAGGCACTTCGTCAACAACACCGTGAACATTGGCCAGCAAATTGCCATAAGACAGCACTACGCCCTTAGGCGAACCTGTAGTGCCCGAGGTGTAGATAATGATAGCAGTCTTCTTACCATCCATATCCTCAAATGCAGGCGTTGGATCAGTATCAGGCATGGCATCAGCATTTGCCATCTCGTAATCGTCTATGACCAGTATCCGCAGCTGCATTCCAACCTCCTGCATTGCTTTAGTCGCAGTATCGAGGTTCTGACGTGACACCCACATGCATGTAGGTTTGCAGTCGTTCAGAATGTATGCAACGTCACTGACAGTTGACGATGCATCCACCGGAACGGCAATGCCTCCGTTACGCCAAATAGAGAAGAATGCGTAAATCCATCCTTCACGATTCTCCGAGAATACTATCGTCTTGCAACCTTCTCCACTTGGGGTATGAGTGGCAAAGAGATTGATGCGTTGGTTAAGTTCCGGAAAACTTACAATATGTTCGCCAGCAATTATGGCAGGAATTTGTCTATTCTTTATCATGTGTTGCTACAAATAATGCATTCTTATTCTCTATTTTTCAAGCAAGAATAATAGGCTTTATAACTTATTGATTTTCAATACCATTCTAATTCAATACGAAACGCAAGGCGAATCAATAGAAAACGCAGGGCGAATCAATAGGAAACGCAAGGCGATTCAATAGGAAACGTAAGGTGATACAAATGGGGATGCTAAAAGTAGCTTATTAAATTTTTGTTTGTAGGGAATGAAAATTTCATTCAATACTTTTGACATCTCGATTTGCTACCTATATTTTCTGACACTTTGGGCACACGGCCTTAACGATGTATTCTGCTTCGTTGATGATGAATCCGTCAGGAATCTGAACCTGTGGTATAGGCACATCTTCGAGGCACCATGTCTTGTGGCATTTCACACAGGTCAGATGGACGTGACCATGATGATGTGAATGATCGGGACAATGGCATACACAATATTTTGTAGAACCAGAACCATCGTTGATGATGTGCAACAACCCATTGTCTGTAAACAGCACCAAGCAACGGAACAAAGTCGAACGGTCAACGCTGAGCAGCGCCAACTCAATGTCAGAAAGGCTGAATGCCTCCTTCATTTTCTCCCGTATGGTGCGCCATACGAGTAGCCGGACAGCCGTAACGCGAATGCCGACCTCCTTCAGTTCATGTTCGTAGCTCATCGTTTCAATTCATCTTTTAGGAATCGAGATGTATATCCCTTCTTACTTTTGGCAACCTGTTCTGGTGTGCCAGCTATAAGCATTGTTCCACCTTTGGCACCACCTTCCGGTCCCATATCAATAATCCAGTCGGCAAGTTTGATGACATCAAGATTATGCTCTATGATAATCACCGTATTGCCACGATCAACGAGTCGCTGAAGCACACCCATCAGTATGCGTATGTCTTCAAAGTGAAGACCGGTGGTAGGTTCGTCTAATATATATAAGGTGTGGCCGGTATCCTTCTTTGACAGTTCTGTAGCCAACTTAACTCGCTGACTCTCACCACCAGAAAGAGTGGTCGATGACTGGCCTACCTTAATGTAGCCAAGGCCTACGTTCTGTATCGTCTTTATCTTATTGAGTATGCTTGGCACATTCTCAAAGAACTCAACGGCCTGATTGACAGTCATGTCGAGGACATCGCTGATAGATTTGCCCTTATATCTAACCTCAAGAGTTTCACGGTTATAGCGTTTGCCAAAGCAAGCTTCGCATGGCACCATGACGTCAGGCAGGAAGTTCATCTCGATGGTCTTATATCCGTTGCCACCACATTGCTCACAACGACCGCCTCTCACATTGAACGAGAATCTGCCTGGTTTGTATCCGCGAATCTTTGCCTCTGGAAGTCCTACGAATAGCGAGCGAATGTCAGAGAATACGCCAGTGTAAGTGGCAGGATTTGAGCGTGGTGTACGGCCGATAGGACTCTGATCCACAGTCACCACCTTATCTATATTCTCTATACCTTCTACACTATCGTAACTCATCGGGCGCTTATGCGAACGATAGAAATGCTGCGATAGAATTGGCTGAAGCGTCTCGTTAATAAGCGTTGACTTGCCTGAACCAGAGACACCTGTTATGACTGTGAGTGTGCCGAGTGGGAATTCTACATCCACATTCTTAAGGTTATTGCCCTTCGCACCTTTTATCTTTATTGACTGTCCGTTGCCAGGACGCCTGTAAACATGCTTTTCGCCATCCTCCGATATACTGATTGGCAGTTCGATGTTGCGCTTTCCCGAGAGATATTGAGACGTGATGGTGTCTCGTTTAAGCATCTCGGCTGGTGTTCCTTGGAAGACAACTTCGCCACCTTTGCGTCCTGCCATCGGTCCGATGTCGATGATGTAGTCAGCCGCCATCATCATGTCACGGTCATGTTCTACGACAATGACCGTATTACCAAGGTCGCGCAATTCCTTCAGCGAATGAATCAAGCGCTCGTTGTCGCGCTGATGCAATCCGATGGAAGGTTCATCAAGGATGTAAAGCACATTGACAAGTTGCGAACCAATCTGCGTTGCAAGGCGTATGCGCTGGCTTTCTCCACCTGACAACGATGCTGATTGGCGGTTGAGAGAGAGGTAGTCAAGACCGACATCCAGAAGGAATGTCAAGCGAGTGCGTATTTCCTTAAGTATCTCTGTTGCAATCTTTTTCTGCCAATCGCTAAGGTGTTTCTCAGCCTCGTCAAGCCATTGCTTGAGGACATTAATATCCATCTGCGAGAGTTCGGAAATGTTCTTGTCCCATATCTTGTAGGACAAGGCTTCCCTGTTCAGTCGCTGCCCCTTGCATTCAGGACAGTCGCATGTGTCAAGGAACTGGTCGGCCCATTTCTGTCCTTCTTTGCTGTCATCGTTATCCATGACATTTCGCAGATATTTCACTACACCACTGAACTCAACGAAGTAGTCGCTCGATGTCTTTACCAGGTCTTTTGATATCCTTACCGATTCAAGTCTGCCATAGAGTACCTCGTTCATGGCTTCGTCAGGAATATTCTTAATTGGTGTCTTCAGTGTAAGTCCGTAGTCGTTCAGTATGGCATCGATCTGCCAGAATATCATCTGCGCCTTATATTTCCCAAGCGGAGCTATTCCGCCTTCGTGTATGGAGAGGTTGCGATTAGGTATGACTTTCTCTATGTCTATCTCGTTTATGTATCCGAGTCCCTTGCACCTTGGGCAAGCACCTTCAGGAGAATTGAACGAGAAGACGTTTGGAGCCGGATCTTTGTAGGCGATGCCTGAAGTAGGACACATAAGGCGCTTGGAATAGAACTTTGCCTCCTCGGAATCCTTTTCAAGTATCATAATCAGTCCTTCGCCCTGTCGCATGGCAGTAGCTACCGTGCTTCGCAGGCGTTCGCCATCGCTATCCCTAACAACAAGTTTATCAATTATAACCTCTATGTTATGGTTCTTGTATCGGTCAACCTTAAGTCCTTCAACGAGTTCAACCACCACGCCGTCTATGCGGACATACAGATAACCCTTGCGACGCATCTGGTCAAAGAGCTCACGGTAGTGTCCCTTACGGTTCCTGATAAGTGGAGCAAGTATGAAAATGCGCTTACCGGCATAGTCACTCAGTATCATTTCGACGACCTTCTCCTCCGTATAGCGCACCATCTTCTCGCCTGTCATGTATGAATATGCCTCTCCGGCACGTGCGAACAACAGACGGAGGAAGTCGTAGATCTCTGTCTGTGTGCCTACTGTTGAACGTGGATTCTTGTTCGTTGTCTTCTGTTCGATGCTGATAACAGGCGAAAGACCGGTTATCTTATCTACATCCGGACGCTCCATGTTGCCAAGAAAGTTGCGGGCATAGGCAGAGAATGTCTCGATGTAGCGGCGCTGACCTTCTGCAAAAATGGTGTCAAAGGCCAGCGATGACTTGCCAGAACCAGAGAGTCCGGTTATGACAGTCAGTGAGTTACGTGGTATTTCCACGTTTATGTTCTTAAGATTGTGTACACGTGCGCCAAGCACTTCTATCTTATTGGCCATTGTCCTTTCTTGTTTCGTTGAATCCGCGCAGCAGGTTTACGTCCTTCTTTATGTTCCATTTCACTCCATCGGCACCTTTCGCCCTTACCATGCAGTAGTACACTCCGTCAGGCACAGGGTTGCCATGATACGTTCCGTCCCATCCTGTTGAAGGGTCGTCCCACTCAAAAAGTTTCTGACCATAACGGTTGACGATGATGGCATGGAACTCGACTATCGACTGGTAGTTGCTCTTTGGTTTATAGATTTCGTTGAATTCATCGCCGTTTGGCGAGAACGCATTCGGCATTTCAAGTTTCGATTCTGCTACAGCAACACTCATCTCACCGATGTTGCCGTCCCAATATTCTTTGTCATAAGCAATCGTATCGTTACCGTTGACAAACTTTACCAGGCAGAAGATTCGTGTCTTGCCGTATTCGCTGAATGTCACCTCCGTATCTTCGTCATAACGCACCAGATATGCTTCCTCGGAGCCTTCCTTGACAAAGTTCCACTCATACATGGCCGTCCAACCGGCATCGTCCTGCGGATTAGCTTTAAAAGAACCTACGATAGGGCCGGAACCAGCAACCGTAAGGTCGGTAGTAACGCTGCCATCGGGATGCGTAAACTCTACCGAAGGAGAGAAATACGGAACCTGTGCAAACGACGTCAGAACCATAAATGGTGTCAGAAGAAATGCTATAATTACGAAATGTCTCATTTTTTTATATATAATTTTTGCAAAATTAATCAAATATCTTTGATTTACCAATTCTTTTTGCTAATTTTGCATTCAAAATATACAAAATCATTGAAAATATAACTTCTGTTATGAAAAAATCAACGCTTAATACTCCTTTTGCAACTGCCATACTGGCACATGCTCGTCTGTTGTTGCTCTCGTTGTTCTTAGGATGTCTTGCCATGCCTCTCTCTGCTCAGAGAATAGCATGTCAGCATAAGGTTCAGAAAAAAGAGACATTATTCGGAATAACAAAAATGTATGGTGTCACTGTTGACCAACTGAGGGATGCAAACCCAATAATGAGAACAGATGACTTTGTTCTGAAAAAGGGAATGATACTCAACATCCCGGAATCAATCCAGCAGACACCTGCTACTACAAACAAAGTTAACACAACCGTGGTTGACACTAAGAAGGAATCTGCAACAAGCAACGCTATCACGGTGGGAGTAATGCTGCCGCTGCACGACATCAACGGCGACGGTAAAAGAATGATGGAGTACTATCGTGGTATGCTTCTTGCCATCCGCGACTTGCAAAAGGAAGGTATAAACATCACGGTCAACGCATGGAATGTGCCTGAGGGTGCTGACATTCGCACGACATTGGTTGACCCTAAGGCAGCAGAATGTAACGTCATCTTCGGTCCTCTCTACACCACACAGGTTCCTGCGCTTGCCAACTTCTGCTCTACTCACAACATACCGATGGTGATACCTTTCTCTATCAACGGCAACGATGTGCAGGTTTGTCCGCAGATTCACCAGGTTTACCAGTCTCCTTCTGTCATCAACGATAAGACCATCGAGCAGTTTATCAGCAATTTTGCAAGTTACCATCCGGTCTTCATTGACTGTAATGACGCAACTTCGCAGAAGGGTTCATTCACGGCTGGTCTTCGTAGCGAACTCATCAGCAAGAACATAGACTACAACATAACAAATCTGACAAGCGCTGACGATGTATTCAAGCGTGCATTCTCAACGACAAAGCGCAATATCGTAATTCTGAACTCAGCACGTTCGCCAGAACTGGGCAAGGTGTTCAAGCGTCTTGATGCTATCAGGGCAAGCAACTCTAACATCAAGATTTCGATGTTCGGCTATAACGAGTGGTTCATGTACTACAATGTTTACAAGGACAAGTTCCGCCTCTACGACACTTATATTCCTTCCGTTTACGACTACAACCCTGAGTCAGCGGAGTTTAAGCGTATCGAAAAACTCTATTCTCAATACTACAAGTGCGAAGTGCAGTATGCGTTGCCTCGATTTGCAATTACAGGATATGATCAGGCCATGTGCTTTATTCGTGGCATAAAGACTTATGGCAAGGATTTCCATGGTTTGGCATCGCAAAAGAGTTATACTCATGTACAGACTCCGTTGCTGTTTGAACGTATAAACAACGGCGGCTACCAGAACCGTAACTTCATGCTTATACATTTCAAGTAATCTGACGGATAGATGGCACTGTTACAATTTTCTAAACGAAAGAATGAACAAGAATAAAATAACACTTCCATATAACAAATTGTTATTATTCAAGACTCTCCTCCCTCGGGAGGCTGGGTGGGGCTTTCTCTCCTTGATAGCCTTGCTGTGTATGCAGACGGCGAAAGCACAGGTGGGCAGCTATCGCAACGACTTTGCCATAGGTGCCAACTTCGGCTATCAGCTTAACTCACTTGCCTTTGTTCCAAAGGTACAGCAGGGATTTCTTGGCGGACTCAACGGAGGTTTCACTGCCCGATATACTTCCGAAAAGTATTTCAACATGATTTGTGGTGTTCAGGTCGAACTGAACTACGCACAGCTCGGTTGGAAAGAGGATATCCTCAGTATTAACGAAGAACCATGTATCATCCATGACGCTTCTAATCCGCATAACGGAGAGGCACAAGCATATAAGCGCACGATGAACTACATCCAGGTGCCACTTCTGGCGAATCTCGGCTTTGGACGCGAAGAGAGCGGAGCAAAGTTCTTTGTCAATCTCGGTCCTCAATTCGGATATTATCTCAACGAAAATGTAGAGACAAACTTCGACGTGGACCATGCTAGCAACACTGTGCCAGAACGAGTGAGCGGAGTGGTGGCTCAGGATAGCATGGCAATAGAGAACAAGTTTGACTATGGCATCGCTGTCGGAGCAGGCGTGGAATTGTCACTTAAGCGCATCGGACATGTAATGTTGGAAGCAAGATACTACTATGGCCTCGGAAATATCTATAATGACTCCAAAGCTGACTATTTCGCACGCTCTAATCATAACAACATCATCTTCAAAGCAACGTATCTTTTTGACCTTGTTCGCACAAGAAACGCTAAGCGCAAGTAAGGAGATACAAATCATCAAATAAACTACAGAAAAAATGAAACAATATCTTGATCTCCTTCAGCACATCATGGATGACGGAGCTGTAAAGACCGATCGCACCGGTACTGGCACAAAATCCATATTCGGACATCAGATGCGATTCAACATGCAGGATGGTTTCCCACTCCTCACTACAAAGAAGTTGCATCTGAAGTCTATCATCCACGAGTTGCTTTGGTTCTTGAGCGGGTCAACCAATGTGCGCTATCTTCAGGAAAACGGAGTACGCATTTGGAACGAATGGGCTGATGCCAACGGAGAACTGGGTCCTGTCTATGGACATCAATGGCGCTCTTGGCCTACTGCAGACGGAGGACACATTGACCAAATACAGCAGATCGTTGACCAGATAAAGAACACACCTGACTCTCGCCGAATCATGTGCTGCGCTTGGAACGTAGCCGATGTGCCACAGATGGCATTGCCTCCTTGTCACTGTCTGTTCCAGTTCTACGTTGCAGACGGAAAACTCTCGCTTCAGCTTTACCAGAGAAGTGCTGACACTTTCCTTGGCGTACCTTTCAATATAGCAAGCTATGCTCTTCTATTACAGATGATGGCGCAGGTGTGTGGATTAGAAACTGGCGACTTCATACATACCACCGGTGATACGCACCTTTATCTTAACCATCTGGAACAAGCTGAGTTACAGCTGACACGTACGCCTCGTCCGCTGCCACACATGATAATTAACCCAGACGTAAAAGACATTTTCTCTTTCCGTTACGAAGACTTCCAACTTACAGATTATGATCCATGGCCACACATCAAGGCTGAGGTCTCAGTTTAGAGCGAATTGATAACAATCTGATTCTAACATGAACATACTTTTACATTGTTGCTGCGCCCCATGCTCATCTGCTATTATTGAGTGGATGCTGAATAACGGTATAACTCCAGTTCTATACTATTGCAACCCGAACATTTTCCCGGAAGAAGAGTACTACATCCGTAAGAATGAGTTGACTCGCTATGCAGAGAAACTCGGACTGCGTGTCATCGATGATGATCACGAACCTTCATGGCAAGGATGGCAAACTTATCATTCTCAATGGCTTAGCGAAGTGAAGGGTATGGAGCATGAACCTGAACGTGGTGCACGATGTCTGCAATGCTTCCGCATTCGACTTCTAAGAGCAGCACAGGTGTGCAAGCGTGAAGGCATCACAACTTTCACAACGACTTTGGCATCAAGCAGATGGAAGTCATTAGTGCAGATCAATGAAGCAGGAAAGTGGGCTGGGGAGCAATGTGGAGTGGAGTTTGACGACCGAAATTGGAGAAAGGGTGGACTGCAAGACAGAAGGAATCAGCTTCTGAAAGAGAACAATTTCTATAATCAATTGTACTGCGGATGTGAGTTCAGTTTCAGGCAAGAGAAATAAAACGGCTAAAAGTTCCAACGGTTTGACCTCTTGCTGCTTATATACGTTTACCAGACATCATTAATATAAAATATCGAGTGGTTTTCTCTATCTGGAGAAAACCACTCGATATTTTATATTAATGTGCAAATTGTGATTGCACCGTTCTATCCATATTCTTAGAACTGGAAGTAGTTCTTTGCGTTGTTGTAACAGATATCCTCAATCATCTGATATACACGCTCCTTCTCATAGCCATCGAATGGGATGAGACCATTCTCGATGTCCTTACCAACGAGGTTACAGAGAGTACGACGGAAGTACTCATGTCGTGGGTAAGAGAGGAATGAACGTGAGTCGGTGAGCATACCTACGAAGCGAGAGAGGAGACCGAGAACAGAGAGTGCGTTCATCTGCTTCTCCATACCGTCTTTCTGATCGAGGAACCACCAGCCTGAACCGAACTGAATCTTGCCCTTAGCGTCTGTACCCTGGAAGTTACCGAGCATAGTAGCGATAACCTCATTTGCACATGGGTTGAGGTTGTAGAGGATAGTCTTAGCGAGTGTGCCGTTAGCGTTGAGCTCGTCGAGGAAGTGCGACATTGCCTTAGCTGTTGTGAATTCACCGATTGAGTCGAAACCAGTGTCAGCACCGAGCTGAGCGAACATCTTAGAGTTGTTGTTACGGATAGCGCCATAGTGGTACTGCTGTGTCCAACCCGAAGCATAGTCCATCTTGCCCTGCTCATACATGTAAGCATGCTTGTACTTGCGCTCCTCTTCCTTAGTGATAGCTTCACCTGCGAGAGCCTTCTTCATGATAGCATCAATCTCAGCCTCGGTGTATGCCTCGTCATAGAACTCTTCGATTCCGTGGTCAGAAAGCTTACAACCCATTGTCTCGAAGAAATCGTGACGCTTCTGGAGAGCAGCAACGAGTTCTGCGAAGCATGTGATAGGCATCTCTGCAACATCAGAAAGCTTCTTGATGTACTCAGCCCATGTAGCAGCGTCGATGTTCATACCAGCGTCAGGACGCCATGTAGGAAGCATACGTGTCTTTGCTGTTGGGTCTTCCTTTACAATCTTGTGCCACTCAAGTGTGTCAGCAGGGTCGTCAGTTGTACATACGACCTCAACGTTATAGTGCTCCATCATGCCACGTGGACAGAAACGGTCCTCGTTCTGGATCATGTCGTTACACTGATCGTAGATCTCCTTTGCTGTCTCAGGATTCAGACGCTTCTCAATGCCGAAAGCAGTCTTCAGCTCAAGGTGTGTCCAGTGGTAGAGAGGGTTACGGAATGTATAAGGAACAGTCTCTGCCCACTTCTCGAACTTCTCCCAGTCAGTAGTGTCCTTACCAGTACAGTAGCGCTCGTCAATACCGTTTGAACGCATTGCACGCCACTTATAGTGGTCGCCCATGAGCCAAATCTGTGCAATGGAATCGAACTTCTTGTTCTCTGCAACCATCTGTGGGATAAGATGACAGTGATAGTCTATGATAGGCATCTTAGCCGCATGATTGTGGTAGAGGTCTTTCGCTGTCTCGGTTTCGAGCAGGAAATCTGGATCGTTAAATTGTTTAATCATCTTTTTTTAAGGTTATAATTATTAATCGTTAGTATATTATTCTGCAAATTTACATAAAAATATTTATAATGTTGTAATTTCCTGAAAATATTAACATTATTCAACTTTAGAGAGGTTAGAAAGGGTGGATTCTCTAACCGCCTATGCATTAGTGAGACTGTTCCTTCAAATAAAGCTGACCGAAATAGCTCCAATAGTTGTTTTTGTAATGCACATTGAGCAGATGCTTGCGTTCGTCTATGCTTGAGCACTCGCGCTGCATACTCATCATGTCATTATAGTCGGCCTCGAGGACAGGATCCTGATATGAGGTTATAGGTCTTGAACGAAGATGCTGATAGAGAATTAGTGCCTCTTTGTAATGGCGTGGCAGGGTGTCACGAGCAAGGGAGTCATTGACATTGACACGTGCCGAAAGTGTCTGGGCAAACTTGTCAAGATTACGATCGGCAAGCAAGGCGCACAGGATGTAATCGAAGGACTTTTTGCGCTTCAGGAACTTCTTTGTAAAAAGCAATGGCTTCACATTTTCAAGATGAACGAGCGATGCCGTTCCTCCCACAACTGGCTGTGTGAAAGCGCTGTCTGCCAGATGTCCATTCTTGTCCATGGCAATGAAACGCAACAACGTAAGCGTACTGTCCGTACTCTCACTTATAGAATTGCGCTTCATGTCGAAGAGGGTATTACCCGTCAGCTGAGCAACAAGACTCCTACCCTGCCCTTCTTTTGACAGTTCGGCATATCTATTCTCAAGAAGAAGTTTCTCTGCACGTATCTGCCTGTGGAACAGTTCGTTTCCGTTTCCTATTTTTAAGACAAATAGCATCATGACAACCATGGTAAGCAGATTCAGAGTCAGAACCTTTGATGCGAAGAACGGTTCTGGCAATGTGTTCATGCTGAGCCATTGTTTGATGACCTTGATGAGACAGAAATACAAAACAAGAATGACCGGCACGGTCCATATCCATATACCTGTCGAAAGCCCGCCATTGCCATCAGGACAACCGCAAGTGATGAACGCCAGAAGCAGCATCGAAGGCAAATAGGTCAACGCATGACTTGCACCTCGCAGTTTCGTAAATGTATAGACAAAGAACTGCAAGACGATGCCTGTAACGGTGATAATGATGGAACTGACAAGCGGACGATAGAACGTCACACCGCCAGACAACACATGTTGCTCATAGGCAAGCGTAGGCGTCTGGTAGCAATAGATATAGAGAAATGTGAAAAGACAAAAAACGATAGCACACGTCACAAACGCTGCAACGGTGCTATCTTTTTTATATTGTGCCATTAGCTGTTAATTCTTTTTTAAGACAATTGCAGAACGAGCAGGTAAGTACAGGCGGAGCCACTCCTTGCGGTCCTGAACGTATGCCTCGTCGTAATTTGTAAGATAGGTAATGCTGTCGTCAACATTTCCAAATCCACCAAAGTCAGGACTGTCACTATTCAGCACTATGCTGTAAGAACCTGTTGGAACGAGGAATCCGTAGTCGGTGTACGAACGGGTTGGAGAGAAATTGAATACGAAGATGAGGTCGCCACGTGAATATGCCATGACCTGATCGCCTTCGTTTACCCAAACTTCCTGAACAGGAGTCTTGTTGATGTTCTTCACCATCTTCAGCACTTCGAGCATCTTTTGGTCGAAATCGCCAAGATAGTGGTAGCAGAGTTCCTTGTTATCAACAAGATTCCACTGGCGGCGTGCGTACTTGCAGCTCCAGCCGTTGCCTTCGCGAGGGAAGTCAATCCACTCTGGATGGCCCCACTCGTTACCCATGAAGTTAAGATAGCCGCCATTGATTGTAGAAGCTACGACAAGGCGAATCATCTTGTGGAGAGCAATGCCACGGTTGGCAACATCATTCTCATCGCCCTTCTTGAAGTGCCAGTACATGTCTGAATCAATAAGACGGAAGACGATGGTTTTATCGCCTACGAGTGCCTGGTCGTGCGACTCAGCATAAGAGATTGTCTTCTCGTCCTTACGACGGTTGGTCATCTCCCAGAAGATGTCGCGTGGATTCCACTGCTCGTCACTCTTCTCCTTGATCATCTTAATCCAGTAGTCAGGCAATCCCATTGCCAGACGATAGTCGAAGCCGAAACCACCATCCTCAAACTTTGCAGCAAGACCTGGCATTCCTGACATTTCCTCTGCAATAGTGATGGCATTCTTATTAACCTCATGGATGAGTTTATTGGCAAGCATCAGATAGCAGATGGCATCGCCATCCTGACCACCATTGAAGTAGTCGGCATAGCCACCGAAGTCCTGGCCAAGACCGTGGTTATAATATAGCATCGAGGTGACACCGTCAAAGCGGAATCCATCGAACTTGAATTCATCGAGCCAGTACTTACAGTTGGAGAGCAGGAAGTGCATCACCTGGTCCTTGCCGTAGTCGAAGCAGAGGCTGTCCCACTGGTTGTGCTCGTGGCGATCTCCAGGGAGGAAATACTGGTTAGGATCGCCTGCGAGGTTACCGAGACCTTCGTTCTCATTCTTCACGGCATGAGAGTGTACAAGATCCATGATAACAGCGATGCCATTCTTATGTGCCTCGTCGATAAGTGCCTTCAGTTCCTCTGGCGTACCGAAACGGCTTGATGCTGCGAAGAAGTTACTAACGTGATAACCGAACGAACCGTAGTAAGGATGCTCCTGAATAGCCATAATCTGGATGCAGTTGTATCCAGCCTTGATGACGCGTGGCAGAACGTTGTCCTTGAACTCAGTATAGGTACCAACCTTCTCTGCATCCTGTCCCATGCCTATGTGACATTCATAGATGAAGAGAGGGTCTTTCTTTGCCTTGAAGTTAGGTTTCTTCCATTTGTACTCTTCTGCTGGTGCCCACACCTGAGCAGAGAACACCTTTGTGTCCTCGTCCTGAACTACACGACGCACCCATGCCGGTATGCGTTCGCCTTCGCCACCTTCCCACTTCACCTTCATTTTGTAAAGGTCGCCATGCTTCAGTGCCGACTTAGGCAGTTTGAGTTCCCAGTTGTGAGAGTCCTTGATGCGCTTGAACGCATATTTCTCGTCTTCCTTCCAGTCGTTGAAGTCGCCAATGAGATAGATAGCTGTGGCTGTTGGAGCCCACTCTCGGATGACCCATCCACCACGTGAGTTTCTGTGGAGTCCATACCACAGATATCCAGTAGAGAAGTCGGAAAGCGTCTTTTTGCCATTATCTGTCAGTCTGTTTATCATCCACTTGGCATGCTCATGTCTGCCTCTGATGGCATCCTCATACGGTTCAAGCCAAGAGTCGTTGTTCACCAGACCTATATGCTTTGGTGCTTTAGCAGTTGCTGTTTTCGCCGCAGCCTTACGTGCACAAGGCTTGCGGGTAGTTTTCTTTACTTCTGCCATAACAATTACGAATTATTAATTACCTAATTATGAATTATGCATTAACCTAAACTCTCACCTTTACCACAGCCTTATGGATACATTCTGCTGTGCCAATACATGGCTGGTGACCATCCTGAGGCCAGAAGATAGCCATCATTCCCGGATGAACCACGGTGAATCCTTCTGCCATCACGCCAGGATACTTGGTGCAATCCTTCTCAGCGTTATAAGGTGCCTCTGGCAACAGTTCTGTTGGAGTATATCCCATTACCTCATCAGCATTGAGTGGAATCTGTATGTCGAGCATATTCTTGTGAGTCTCCATCACTGCCTCCTCCTTTGTCTTGCCCTTGGTGTCCATGACGTTGATGAAGCAATCCTTGCCATCAATCTCGTGCTTACCATTCTCCAAAGCATTGAGGTCGTTCTTGCTCAGGAATTCTATCACTTTTGGAAAGAAAGGATTCAGCGAAGCATACTGCTTCAAATTTTCTAAGTTATCAATAATCATAGTTCAGCTGGTTTTTATGTTAAATTAATTAATTGTTTCTGTTTCTCATCTTCATGCCGTTGTCGTACGTGCCAGTCTCAGTGACCTGTCCGTTACGGTCTTTCATGACGTAGTCGCCATGTCGCTCGCCATCCTTGTACGAGCCCTCAAAGCGTACTCCATCCTTGTCTTCCTCTATTGCCTTGCCGTGTGGCACGCCGTTCTTGTATGTTCCCTTGAACTTAATTCCGTTGGCAAGATGTATTATCATTTCGCCATCCATCTGTCCGTTTTTGAACATTCCTTCGTACTTATCGCCACTCTTCTTGGTGAAGACACCTTTACCGTTGTATTTGTCGTTTTTCCACTGACCAGTATAACAGTCGCCGTTACGCCATGTCAGACGTCCCTGACCATCTTTCTCTCCGTCCTTGAAATGGCCTGCATATACGTCGCCGTTGGCATATCTGAAGATGCCTTCGCCTTCGCGTTCTCCCTGAACGTACTGACCTTCATAGACATCCTTGTTGGCATATCGGTAAATGCCCTTGCCATGCTGTATATCCTCGGCCCACTGTCCTTCATAGACATCGCCGTCGTTATACTTATATTTACCTTGGCCCTGACGCTGATTGTTTACCCAGTTGCCTTCGTACACCGAGCCGTCACCCCAGTCGTACTTGCCCTTGCCGTTCTTCATGTCGTTCTTCCATTCGCCTTCGTACCATGCGCTTGTTGAGATGTTGTATTTGCCTTTTCCCTCACGCTTGTCCTGATGCCAATAGCCATCATAGATGTCGCCGTTGTAGTAGTACATGACGCCATGTCCCTGCTGGTAATCCTGATACCATAGACCGACATATTTATTATTATTCATGAAATAGAACGTTCCCTTGCCATGCTGCTGATCGCGGAACCATTCTCCTTCATATCTCTCACCGTCCGAGAACGTGTAAACACCATAGCCATGGCGCTTGCCTTTCTCGTATTCTCCCTCATATGTATCGCCATTGTCATATACGGCAGAGCCTTTGCCGTGGGCCTTGCCTGCAACCATCTCGCCCTTGTATTTGCCGCCATCCTTCAGGATGCAAGAACCGAGTGTGATTTTTTGAGCATAGGCTACAGATGTCAGGAGTAATATAAGGAAAGTCGTAAATAATGTCTTGTTTATTTTCATAATGATAGATGTGCAGAATTATTAAATTTTGTACATATTCAGCCGTCCGTTGGCATAAACTTGAATACAAAGATACCTATTTTTGACGAAATAAAGCCAACTATCACTTCATTTTTTATTTTTTTTTACTATTATTATTGCATTTTTTTTATTTAAATAATGTTATTCGGAATATTTTGAGTAATTTTGCAAACGAAAAAAACAAAATAAATTACCGGACGAATACTTATCATCCGCAAAAACAAAACAGCATACAAACAACATAACAATGCAATTCATAGCTGTAATACCTGCGCGTTATGCTTCAACGCGCTTCCCTGGCAAACCCTTGGCTGTATTAGGAGGCAGAACGGTTATTGAGCGTGTCTATAAGCAAGTGAGCAGCGTGGTCAAAGACGTTTACGTCGCCACAGATGATGACAGAATCTACGATGCCGTAATACAGTTTGGTGGAAAGGCTATCATGACATCGGCTGACCACAAGAGTGGAACGGACCGCATAGAAGAGGCCGTTTCAAAGATTACAGAAAACAGCGGCATCTGTTACGATGTGGTCATCAACGTACAAGGCGACGAGCCTTTCATCCAGCAGTCGCAGATTGAGACTGTCATCAGATGCTTCGACGACGAGACAACGCAGATTGCCACGCTGGGCAAGCCTTTCGGAAATGACATCAAGGCCATTCTCAACCCTAACTCTCCGAAGATTGCAGTCTCGGCACAGGGTTTTGCTCTATACTTCTCGCGCTCGGTGATTCCTTATTGCCGTGGTACGGAACAGGAGGAATGGCCAACGGTTTTCCCTTATCTCAAGCACATCGGCCTATATGCCTACCGACGCGAAGTGCTGCATGCCGTAACACAGTTGCCTCAGTCGCCGCTGGAGAAGGCGGAGAGCCTCGAACAGCTGAGATGGTTGGAGAATGGCTACAGAATAAAGGTGGGAACTACCGACGTGGAAACAATCGGCATAGACACTCCTGCTGACCTTGAGAATGCTGAAAAGTTCTTGACAACCAACATTATAACGAAATAAAGCAATTGGCAAATATAAGCAATGGAACCTATAACAATAAAAGAAGTAACCACATCCAAAGATCTTAAGAAGTTCATTCATTTCAACTACAATCTTTATAAAGGTAGCAAGTATGCCGTGCCAGAACTCTATTCTGACCTTAAGAGCACATTCACTCCTTCCGAAAACGCAGCTCTCGACTTCTGCCAACATAAACTGTTCCTTGCCTATCGTGGCAATGAAATAGTAGGCAGAGTGGCTGCCATAATCAACACACGTGCCAACGAAACATGGAACACGAAGAATGTACGCTTCGGATGGATTGATTTCATCGACGACATTGAGGTGAGCCGAGCGCTGCTTGATGCCGTGGAACAGTTCGGACGTGAGCATGGCATGAACGAGATGCAGGGGCCTATGGGCTTCACCGATTTCGACCGAGAGGGTATGCTGACCTTCGGATTCGAAGAGTTAGGCACCATGTCCACACACTACAACTATCCTTACTACCCTGAGCACATGGAGAAACTGGGACTTGAGAAGGAAATAGACTGGACGGAGCGTCGTATGCCTGTGCCAGACGAGATGCCGGAGCGTTTCTCAAGAACTGCTGGCATGATTGCCAAGCGCTACAATCTGCGCGTGGAGAAGATTCAGACACACAAGCAGCTCTATGCCAAGGGTTACGATAAGCAGATTTTCGAACTCATGAACCAGAGTTATGCACCGCTGTTCGGATACTCAAAACTCGACGACAAGCAGATTGACCAGTACATCAAGAAGTTCCTGCCTCTCGTTGATCTCCGCATGCAAGCGCTTGTGGTGAACGAGAATGACGAGCTGGTGGCATGTGGCCTCTCTATGCCTTCCATCGTTCGCGCACTGCAAAAGTCAGGCGGACGTCTGTTCCCATTCGGATGGTGGCATCTGCTTAAGTCGCTCAAGTGGAAGCATGAGGACGGCATCGAGCTGCTGCTCATCGCCGTTCGTCCGGACTATCAGGGCAAGGGTGCAAACTCACTGATTTTCAACGACCTCATTCCGATATACAAGGAGATGGGATTCAAGTGGGCAGAGACAAACCCTCAGTTGGAGACGAATCATTCGTCCATGAATCAGTGGGATGTATTCAACCCTGAGGTTCCAAAGCGTCGCCGCTGCTACAAGAAGAGCATCTAATTCTGCATTTTCCATTCTTTTTAGGTGGGTTCTATTAATTAGCTTTGTCATATTTCGAGGCTATTTTCGAGATCAAAGTGTTAGTGAGGGAGGGAGCAATGCAAGCATTGTGACCGAGTAAACTGACACTTTGAGCCGAAAAGAGTCCGAAAGATGACAA
>JAZUKC010000158.1:0-84677 GCA_045643065.1 Prevotella sp. | reverse complement strand
GGCAACAACCCAGAAGGGTACACGCTGCAAACTGAAAGTAGCGGACGGCTCAAAGTATTGCCCAGTACATTCTTCCAACAACGCCAGCACTGCCCAGTGCAAGGCAAAGACAAAGGAAGGAAAGCGATGCTCGCGCGCCGCAACAAAACGAGGCTACTGCGCACAGCACTTTAACATGAAGGATAAGAAATAAAAAGTTTCGCAAGCTTCGCTTTATAGGTTATAAGGTTTTAGGTCGCTTCGCTTTTAGGTCTTAGGTTTATTTGGGAGGTTAATGAACCTCAAACCTACAACCTCAAACCTGCAAGGTCACCTTTCATAGGAGATAAAGGGACGATACTCCTGCTATATTAGCAAAACATTTGTCCTCTATCTTCTTTTATCTTCCCCCTAACTCCCTCTAACTCCCTAAAACTGAAGCAAGCGGAGCTTGCGAAAGTTGAATGAGTAATTCATAATTCGGAATTAATATAATTATGAAACTATTTGAAAGAGTAAACAAACCAATTAAGGGATTGCTGATGATAGAGTGGGCTATGCTGATATATCTGCTTGCTACCCTCTCTATGATAATATTCTGCTACACAGACCTGGTCACTCCGGGCGAAATGATATTCGGCCGTGTAAGTGTGCTGGTTGCAACGCTGATGTCATGGGGCGTCTATAGACTTTATCCTTGCCGCGCTTTGGTCGGTCTGCGTGTAGGTGTGCAGTCATCGTTTATGGCATGGTGGTATGCCGATACATACGAGCTGAACCGTATCTTGCCAAACCTTGATCATGTATTTGCTAATGCAGAGCAGTCTCTCTTCGGCTGTCAGCCATCACTTGTGTTCTCTCAGGCGTGTCCATGGGATGTGATTTCGGAGATGATGTACTTGGGCTACTATTCCTATTTCTATCTGATAGTCCTGAACGCTGTGCTTTATTTCATTCTGCGTTACGAGGATTTCACCAAGGTGGCAGCAGTAACGGCAGCGTCGTTCTTTATATATTACATCATCTTCGACTTCCTGCCGGTTGTCGGTCCGCAGTATTACTATGCAGCAATAGGCATGGACAACGTAGTGAAGGGCGTGTTCCCTGATGTCGGCCATTATTTCATCAACCATACTGAAATGATTCCGGCGCCAGGAATGGAAGGAGGATTCTTCCGTTCGCTGATAGAAAGTGGTCCGGTGCACGATGGCGAACGCCCGACGGCAGCATTCCCTTCAAGCCATGTTGGTTTATCGACCATCGTTGCTTTCATGCTCGGTCGTCTGTGTATGCTCCGCAAGGACTGGCGTCCGATGTATGTCTTCGTTCCTCTTTATGTGTTCCTCTGCATGGCAACGGTATATATTCACGCTCACTATCTCATTGACGCCATTGCAGGTTTCATCTCAGGTGCCATCTTCTTCGCTGTGCTCTGGCGATGGATGCCTAAGGAGTCAGTTAGCAATTAAGGCAGGTTATGTGATTTTGTTTTTAGTATATTAGTACCCCAAAATGTGCTGGAATATAGTTAAATCCCCTCAAACTCTCGTCCCCCATGTGTCTTAAATGATCTAAAACACAAACTCCCACCTATTCCTTTAAGCATACAATGCGACCGATGAAGAGTACTATACCTGTCAGCCTCTCGCGTATGATGAAGGCAAACGGACGATTCATATTGAACTCAAACGGAATGCATGCTGATAGTACAGCCCACTCTTCCGAAACGGCAGCAACCTCTGTTCCTTCTTCATCAACCTTAATGTAAACAACCTGCTTAACGTCAGACACTTTCAACGGAGAATCAGCAATGCGTGAGAAATCAGCAGTTTTGTCATTGAAAGCGTCTTTCATTCCTGTCGCCTTGAGCGTCTCGTTGAGCGACAATGTGCATTTCATCTCCATGCGAGGCATTGAGACATTGATCTCAAAGGGGTTCATCTTTTGGTGGATACTATCCATCCTTTCCTTACTTAGATCCTTCAGGCAGGAGTCAAGAGACTCGCCCTCATTAGGCAAGATGACATCCATGCAGTATCTGCCATTGCCATACGGAAAGGAAACTACCGCGATCTTGTCGTCGTGCCACACGGGGAATTCTTCTGACTGGAACATCATCTTCACCATGCTCTTGCTACCGTCGGCATTGGTAAAGAGGGAGTCAGCCGTATTCTCCTTGTCAAATTTATTCTGCCAGGGTCCCTTGAAATAAAGGGCATTCATAACTCCTAACTTCATCTCGGGCGGGAGAGGTTGGTCGAGAATTTTGTCTATGCATCCTTCTGTATTTTGGTCACACCATGTATTGACATCTTTCATCGTAGCTTCCGTGCTGAGTTTCTGATTGAAAACCTCTGCACCAAGCATGTCCTCGTTTGCCTTCACATAGTCGTTGTGCAATTTGAAGGTTTTGTCAATCCATAGCGAGTTGGCTATGGAAATACGCGTTTCCTTATCAGCAGACGGCAGATAGTTATTAATCATCTGCAGCGTCTCGCTTGCTTTTTCGGCAGACGAGGCGTCCATGTCCATCACGTCCATTATCTGCTTCTGTGTTTCACCGCTGGCACCATTGGCAAGCATAGCAAGCATCTCCGTAATACTCAGCGGCGACACTATGACGTTGTCGGTAGGCTTTGCTGACTTGCATGCCTCGGCAAAGAGTGGGAATCCCGCGATTTTCACCTTCGTTGCAGTTGTTTCATCGTTTTTGCAACCTGTGGTAAGTAACAGCGTTGCCGTCATGAACAATGTCATCAAGTTGTTCTTTTCATATATTTTCATAAGAGATAATGTGGTTATCTTTTTGTCAGAAGGAGAAACACTCAGGTCCTCCGTATCCTATAGTGAAGAAAGGATTAGTCATAATCATAAAAACATAAAATATGAAATCTGCTGCAAAGATACTAAAATAATGGTAAACAGCAAATATTTATGCAAATATTTCATCTGTGTGTATTACTTTTTCCGGTTTCTTGTTCATGTTTATTATCATACGTATAAGAGCTTGGCGGCTTCACAGTCACCAAGTTCCAAATTGTATTTATGAAATAAAAACTTTGTGTAAAGTTATTTGACCGTTAATTCGTATGAGATGCTCCAATGAGAGTTTTCATCTTCACAATATCAAGGGCATTACTGATGATGCTGACGATTCCGAAACAAAGGAGCAGTGACAGAGCTGCTGTGGCAAACATTCGCGAATGTTGCTCAAGAAATAACAGTATGCCGGAAGTTGCGTTGAAAGCAAACAATGGAACATCCTGAGGCATCTGCAAGACAAAGGTAAGGAACACCCCACCGACAACAATACCCAAGATGAATGCGGCTATCATGGCGTATTTATAATAACGCAGATTAGCTTCCTCATACTGACGAAGGTATTCCACAGCATCAAGCTTCCGTTCGAGTCGCATCATAAACTCATCCTTGTCGTCGAACGATGGACGGTGAGCAAGGAACAGCAGTTCAAGTTCTTTATCTTTCATCATAACTTCAATCTTGTTTTAAGTTTGTCGCGACCTCGCGAGAGTTGTTTCTTTACGGCATCTTCCGATGTATCGGTTATCTGCGAAATCTCCTTTATGGAATGTCCGTCAAGATAAAACAGCACGATGGCAGAGCGCTCTTTTGGGGGCAAGGTAGAGAGGGCGAGATACAGATCCTGATGTACATAATTAGCATCTGCGTTACTATCTCCTGCAACAAGTCTTGCTTCTTCTATATCGGAGAAATATCTTTGCGAAGCCTTGTGGTTAAGTAATGTATTGTGAGCTATTTTGAACAGCCACGAGCGGAACCGCCCCTTATCCTGATAACCAGCCGAAGCAAGGTATGCCTTGACCAGAGCATCCTGAGCAATGTCGTCAGCATCATCCTTCTTGCCACAGCAGAGGGCGAGCAGGAATCCACGAAGTGCCTCCTGCTCGTCGCTAACGAGTTGTATGAACTGTTCGCGTGTCATTACTATTGTTTCGACTGACGCAATTTCTGTTCCTCTGCTTCCATCTCCTTGGCGAGCATCTTCTTGCCTATGTAATAGTTGGCAAGGAAGGCTATGCCAATGGCAGACAATGCCAATCCTCCGCACGTTATCTCTAACGGATCGTACTTCCCACCCATCGGGTTACAGTTCAGATAGATTCCGTAACCTATCATTCCTACGCCCAAAATGAACGCAAGCATTCCCCTATGTAGTTTTTTCAACAGTTTCTCCTTCAGCAGTTTTTCTGGCTTATTCATCTTCTTCACCAATTCCTCGATGTCGATGTTTGCATTCTTTTCGAGTGCTGCCAGGATGATTTCTTTTCGCATATCATCACTATGCATTTTCCTACGAATGTACAGCCACACAACCATGATAGGTAAAAAAACACAGATACCTAATGGTACAAGAATATCTTCTAATCCTTCTAAAAATTCCATATCTTTTGCTTATTTATTTGTTAAACTTTCTGTTTGTTGAACCGATTCACTATAATAACAAGTAAAAGTAGAAAAAGGTGACGTGATTCATGTCTTTTTTTGTTGAAAAATAACAGATAATGAAAAGTGATCAGTATCGCGGATGCTGACTTTACAAAAGGCACCAGGAATCTCACGACTCTGGATGCCTCTGTGTCTAGACAATTATTAACTAATAAATCTTCTTTCTATTTAATTATTACATATTTCTTCTTGACATCGGCAAAACTCTTGATTGTAGCCCAGTTTTTAGGGACATAGAAATTGTTTGCAACATCAGTCACTGCAGAGTTATTTAACCACCACACGTGGATGATACTCAAACAGTTTCTGGTTCTTGCGGAGCTGGCTCACCTCCAAATTAGGTACCACTTTACCGCTCCAGTTAGCACCCCACACCTCGAATGGCTCACCCTCAGGAACTATGTAGGTGAGGTTTGCTATGTGCAGTGGAAGCGGTTCGAAGATGAGAACTATGGCAAAATAATCGCCAGAACAGCCATCAACATAGAATAACTTGTTGTTTGGATACCCCATTACGCCCTTGCACTTATACTGATGTCCCTGGTTGTCAAGGAGTGTGGTGTTACCGCCACGTCCGTAGTACTCGCGTAGCCAGTTCTGTTCGGTTGAGATAGCCAGATATGTGGCATCAGGTGTACGCCAGAGCGCCATTGTATTCTCTTCCACTGGAAGAATGGTATGTGGATCTTCATACACGGCCCATGTCTCATCGTTGTTCACGTCATAGTTATTTTCATCCTTTACCATTGTTGCAAGATGAATATCAGGTATTGAATCGTATTCAGGAGCAGAATCGCAGGTCGTGAATGCCACATCCTGAATATCCCTGCCACTCAAGTACCAGTTAGGTACACCGTAGATAGCCAGTTTCTTGGCACTTTCCGGAAGTCTTGGGAAGACGACTTGCAGGTCGAAGGCTGTACCTTTCTTTCCTTTAACATTGAATACTTTATCGAAACATTTCTCTGGCACTGTAGTTCTCGCCTGATAGATAGTGCCCGTTTCCTTGTCGAGGATTGCGGAATGTGGCGAACCAAGCCACAGGTTTGTTACAATGTCGCTCGTCATCAGCAGGTAGCAATGAAGTATGGTATTGTCACCTTCGTCAGTCAGTGACCATTGCACGGGAACATAATCCCCTTGTATGTTGTTCATTCCGTAGATAGATTCTACATCTTTTACTACAGGCACATTGCTGACAATACCTATATTCTCATGCGATTCATTGTTCTCGATGCTCGGCCATTCTATTGTACTCAGCCCCGACTTCTTATCCACCGTTGCCTTTGGCAGCGGAAAAAACAAAGTTTGACTGGTTACTCTTATCTTTACGTTATTCTGTTCTTGCGCCCGAACTGCAATACAGATGATTGCCAATATGGCAAGCATTAATGTTTTCTTCATAATTTTCTGTTGTTAGAATTTGATACTTGTATTTGAAAGTCTATCGCGACCACAATACACGTAATCTGCGTAACTGCGGATTCAATTAGCAAGTGCAAAGTTACAAAATCTTTTCGTGAAGGTGCTACATAGGAATAAAACAACTGCAGTTTATACGAAAAACAGCTATTGACAAGTATGCGAATACGTTGTCAATAGCTGTTTTTCTAATAGATTTCCTTTCCTATGATTACTCTCATTGGAAATGCAGCAACTAATACGTTGGGGCCGGTTCGTTGTATAGTTGGGTAAAGACTTCACGGGCAGGGATGAGAGTGATGTTGCCGTCTTCATCACAACGTACCACCATTTCGTTGCGCATGGACTTCATGCGCAAGGTGTTGTATTCGGCTTTTTCTAAGCCTTTAACTAATAAATCACGTTCTTCAGCTGACATAGGCTTTTACCTTGTTATATAATGTTTCATTGTGTATCTCGATTCCATTACCACTATTCTCCGCTATTATAATCCTTGGATTACTCTGGTTCTCAACCAGCATCCATGAGTCAACGATAGGCATGTAGATTTTAAACAAGTTCTCTATTCCAGCCAAATAGCGTCTGCGGATAACATCGATTGGTATGTTGTGACCACCTTCTATTACCCTCCGCTTAACACGCGCAATAGCCGTTTCAGGAGTAGGCAACCAAAAGAAAAGCAACTGAACATTGAAACCGTTTTTGTGCGCTTCCTCTATAGTTTTTGCGTAAGAACGAGTGCTCAACGTTGTTTCAATGGAAAACGACTCATTGCCTAACATCAATTCTTGGATTCGCTTCAGCATTATGCGCCCTGCCTCTATCGCCATGCTCTCAGGATTAAAAGGTGACAACCCCTTGGCTATCTCATCGGCATTGACGAACTCGCGGCATTTCCATATCTCCGGCAACATTGTTATCGATGCCGTCGTCATCCTGCTCCATTACAACCTGCTATGATGTATAAGGTCTTCATCATTTTGCAAAATTACACCTTTTTCTTCATACCACCAAAAGATTAAGCGGGTTTTGTTGAAAATTAACAGAACATACATGACAATGTTCTATGTAGCGAAACTTGGCGGCTTCACAGTCGCCAAGTCCTGAAATCAAATAATCAAACTATATTGTTAATGTGCGTAATAAAAAAACTACACTATGACGCAAAAAATATTATGAAAACATTGTGGATTATCAGACTTTTTATGTAACCTTGCCGCAGTTTTGTTAAGTGGCACTTTACAAAAACAACTAAATTTATAAACCGCAAGTTAACATGTCAGTAAGCAGAAACATTCTAAAAGAGGTTATCCTTGATGCCAAAAAAGAAATCAGGATATATGATATTCGGTAATAGATGAAAGGGTGTCCAGTATGTTGCGACTGGACACCCTTTCCATATACTAAAAGGTTCTACGAGGAAGTGATTGCTTCGTTTGATAGCACTCGCACCATTGTGCGATTGCACTCAAATGTTCATTTGCTTGCACTCAAACGAACATACGTTAGCACTCAAACAACGGTAATCGTGTAGTTTCTTAATGCTCAATTCGTACGAAACGTTCGATAATATAATAGCTTTTAATCACACAAAATCTATGAATACCCAACACAAGACCTCGTAGAACCTACTAAAAAAAGCAAATCAGTTGGTCTTATTTCTTATGCTTCTCATGCTCGTACTCAGCATATTCTGCAATCTCGCGCTCTCCTACGTGAGCCAGACCGTAGTGCTCGTCGTGCTGAGAGATGTCAAGACCAATCTTCTCTGACTTTGCGCTGACACGCATTGGGATGAAGTGGTCAACCAACCAGTAGCCTGCGTAGCTCATGATGAAGGTGTAAACGATGACGAGTGCTATGGCGAGCAGGTGATAAAGGAAGATAACGAAGCCCTCCCATGTGCCTGCAATGAGACCTTCCTGAATGAAGATACCGGTCAGGACAGTACCGAAGATACCACCGGTGCCGTGTGTTGGGAATACGTCGAGAGCATCGTCAACGCCTCTGCCCTTACCCCAGTTTACGGCGATGTTACAGATCAGCGTAATGATGAACGAGATTGTGATACTCTGACCTACGGTAACGTAACCAGCACTTGGAGTGATTGCCACCAGACCGACTACACAACCTACTGCTGCACCCATAGCCGATGGCTTGCGTCCACGCAGACAGTCGAAGAAGATCCATGTCATCATGGCAACAGCCGAAGCGGTGTTTGTGTTGAGGAATGCCTTAACAGCCTGTCCGTCAGCGTGCAGGGAAGAACCTGCGTTGAATCCGAACCATCCGAGCCAAAGCATGGCTGCGCCGAGGAGTACGAACGGAATGTTGGCTGGTTCAGCATTACGGTTGGCTGTCTTACGTCTGCCAAGGAACATCGCTCCTGCCAAAGCAGCCACACCACTTGATGCATGCACCACGATACCACCGGCGAAATCGACAACGCCCCAGTTGAGGAAGAGTCCGTCAGGATGCCATGTCATGTGGGCAAGTGGACAGTAGATGAAGAAGAAGAAGAACATCATGAACCACATATAGCCCGAGAAGCGAACACGTTCAGCAAACGAACCAGTGATAAGAGATGGGGTGATGATGGCAAACTTCATCTGGAACAGTGCGAAGAGAGCCAGCGGAATGCTTGCGCCGCCTACAAACTTGCCAGTATTCTCAGTGATATACGTTGCACCACCTACGCCGCTCATCATTGGGAAAGAGAACGGATTGCCGATTATTCCGAGTCCGCCGACATCATCGCCGAAGCAGAGTGAGAAACCAATTACTACCCACAGGACAGAGATAAGGCCCATGGCGATAAACGACTGCAGCATTGTCGAGATGACGTTTCGTGCGCCTACCATGCCACCATAGAAGAAAGACAGACCAGGAGTCATCATCAGTACGAAGATGGTTGCTGTGATAAGCCATGCCACGTCGGCAGGATTTATTTCACCTTCGCCAGTGCCAAACTTACAATCGAACGGTGCTTCAGGGGCAAAACATCCCCAAATAGCAAAGAGGACCATTGCGGTCATCAGAATAATCCAACGTTTCTTAACCATAGTTTCTTTTTACCTTTTTGTTATAATACTTTCTTTTTACACTACAATATGTTACAAATTCGGTGCAAAGGTACTACTTTTTGTCAATATAACGTATAGTTTTCTGTCTATTTGCTGTAGGTAATCGTGATAAAGTTACAAAATGAAAGCGATGCGAGTTGTATTGATTGCAATCTGCAATCTAACTCGCATCGCTTTCTTACAGTTTGAAACCAACCGTTGAACGGCTGCTTAGTTAATCAGGAATGTCTTCGTTACGCCCTTGTATGTGGCGGTAATTGTAGCGCGACCGTCTGCCACCTTGCCGATGTGTATCTTCACTCCTGGCTCTGAAGCGTCACCCTTCAGTGAGCTCCATGCCTTGATGACAGAGTCGTCCTTGAGTTTTCCGTACACCTGATAGTGGTCGGTCTGGATGTAACCATTCTCGTTTGTAGAGAAGATTGGCTGCTCTGGCACTACCAGTTTCACACCATCCACCGAGATGTGTATCTTTGGAACCTGTGGTGCCTTAGGGCTGTTCATGCCCTGTTTTGTAAAGGCGATGCCGTGGAGATCTACCAAACCGAACGGACGTTGCTGGCGCATTGGACCGCCCCAACGTGGTCTTTCTGGTTCCTTTACCTCTGGACCATCCACAAGAACGTAGATGGCGTGCTTGCCACTCAGTCCTTCCACCTGTGGAATCTTTACGCTGAGAGTGCAGCGTTCGCCCTTCTTTATGCCGTTGCCGATAGCCACAGGGATGTTCGCAATCTCCTTTCCGTTCCATGTTCCGTTGGCATACGGACCGTCAAGCATAACGTGCAGTGTGAAGTTTTCCTCTGTCTGAGGAGTGATGTCAAGGCAAATCTTTGTGCCGTCGCCAGCCTTTGTGCCTTCGAATGCCTTACATCCCTTGGTGTTGGTGGCAAGTCCACCGAAGCCAAAGTATTTGAAACCGACGATGGCACCGTTCTTCAGACCAGCCAGATCCATAGAGTTGTTCCAAACGTCGCGTTGATCTTGCATAGCGTTGTTGTCGTTTATGAAGCATGCAATGCCGGCAGAATAGTAGTCGTAAGGTGGCAAACCGAAGATGTTAAAGCCCTCCGAGGTAACCTCAGCGCCAGTGTAGTGGTCGCGGTACGATGCCTTTGCCGTCCATTCATTGCCCTTTGCGTAAGCGTCATAGCCAGTGATGCGCACCTGTCCACCCTTTGCTACAGGCTTGTTGTCCCACTCTATCTTGACCGGAGCAACCATAGCCTGACGGGCATTGCCAAAGCCGCGTGGTGGGCGATGGTAGAAAACGTACCACTGTCCGTTGATTTCCTGCAGCGAACCGTGAGTGTTATGTGCGAAGTTTCCTGTCGTCAGAGCGCTTCCGTCCTCGTTCAGCACCACGCCGCGGCTATCAACCAGTACGCCGCCTGAGCGCCATGGACCCAAAGGACTGTCGCCATAGGCGTAGCGAAGCGCAGAGTTTGTAGAGCCGAGTCCATAGTCCGGACCGCTGTATCCAGAGAACACCATGACGTATTTGTTGCCCACCTGACGGATGGATGAGGCTTCGAAGAAGTTAAACTCGCCTGGGTTCTGGCCCTTATACAGTGCAGGATACTCCGTGCCTTTTGGGTCTCTCACCTCTCCATACTTAGAAGACGCAGGGATGAAGTAGTCGTGCAGCTTTGTGCCTGGGCGCACAGAGAACATCGTTTGCTGGTCAAGCTCGGCAGCTGTACTATGCTGGAAACCGTAGAACACATACGCACGGAATCCGTCCTTGTAGTCCTTGTCGCTCTTCTTTGTTACAGGTTCGATGAAGACCGATGGGTCGAAGTCGATGAAAGAACCCTCAACGCATGCTCTGCCGTCGGCAGTCAGGTTCACAGGAGTGAACGGTCCGTTAGGTCTGTCGCCCTTACATACCATGGCGATGCGTCCGAATCCGCGAGAGTGTGGGTACAGGTAGTAAGTCTTCTTGCCAGTCTTTGGGTCCTTCACCTCTACGAGATCCGGTGCGAACATCGTGTCCCAGCGACCGTCAACATAATGAGTGAAGATGGCACCCTCGTCCCTCCACTGTGTCAGGTCCTCCGTCGGAGCCGACCACATGTGGATGTCCGGTCCGCAGTAAGCCGTGTTCTTCACGTCGTGCGAACCTATAATATATGCACGTTGCTTGCCTGGGTTGTCCGGATCGTCAAAGACTCTCGGCTCGCCGTCAGGCAGATGCTCCCACAAAGGCAGATAAGGATTCTGCGCTTGAATGCTGCTTGCAAGCATCAGCGATGCTGCCAAAGCAAAGAATTTCTGTTTTTTCATTTTGAAACTGCTAACTGATAACATAGGTTTTAGTTCTCTTTGACGCATAATAGGGTCTGACCCTCCTATGCGTTAAGCTCTTATCTGCTTGCAAAGATACCAATAAAATATCAGAATGCAAAGAGAAAAGAGCAGAAAAGCGTAAAAATGAACGATAAGATGTGTATTTTTTCGCAAAAAGCTTGTCTATTAATGGAAATTTATATACCTTTGCACCCGATTTCAAAAAATCAAGACATACTCATCATTAACGCTCTTCAGGGCAGGGTGAAATTCCCGATCGGCGGTATAGTCCGCAAGCCAATAGGCAGAACCGTTGCAACTACGGTACCGACAGTCATAGTCTGGATGAAAGAAAAGCAAATGAAAAAAACTACTATTGCGCTGGGCATCCTTATGTCCACAACAGCCGTTTATGCCGGTGGCATAGACGGTAAGGCACTCCATGAAGGAGGTAACGCCTTCCCAATCACTGAGTCGGTAGCCGACACTACCATCACTTTGCAGGAAGTTTCCATCCGTTCGCACTTTTCAGACGAGAAGGAAACGCCTCTGTCCATCACCACTATTTCTCCGCAAGACATACGTCTGCATGCCACAGCACCAAACTACGTTGAGATGATGCAGGGCGTGCCGGGAGTCTATGCTACTGCTTCCACAGGCAGTTATGGCGATGCTTCGCTCAACATGCGTGGCTTCAAGCAGGACAATATCGCCATTCTGCTTAACGGTATTCCTATCCAGGGCCTCACGTCTGGCTCTATGTACTGGAGCAACTGGATGGGACTCTCGGATGCCACCTATGCCGTTCAGATTCAGAAAGGTATGGGATCGTCGATGCTTGCTGACTGTGCCATGGGCGGTATGGTCAACATCATCACCCGAACGGGCAATGGTCACCCGACGGGAGCATTCGCTCTGAGCACCACTCAGCACGGACTGACCAAAGGAACGCTGACCTATTCCACCGGCACCCTTGCCCATGGATGGAGCGTTGACATGATGTTGGCATACACAAGAGGTCACAGTTTCGTTGAGGTTTCTGACGTTAACACGATGTCTTACATGCTCACCGTGAGCAAATACCTCGGTCAGCACAACACGATTATGTTTACTGCGCTTGGTTCTCCTGAGGAACACGACCAGCGAAACACTGAGCTTAGCAAGGAGGAAGTTGACAAGTACGGTGTCGATTATTCCAAGAACTGGGGCTATCTGCGTGGCGAACGCTATTCCATAGCTCGCAACCACTACTGGAAACCATACTTCACCCTCCAGCATATCCTTGACGGTGAGCGCTTTAACATGAAGAATTCCATCTACATGGCACTCGCAAACGGCGGTGGACGCTCTACTGCCAGTTCGTCAAAGACCAGCATCATAGCCCATCAGACAGCAGACGGACACATCGATTTCGATGCTGTTCTGGCAGAGAATCGTGCTGCAAAGGATGCCGACGGCAAGTATATCGGACAGCACGCGATGATCGATTACCTCTCGGGACACACTCAGGCAGGTGCCATTGCCTCAGGCAGCTATCGTCTGACTGATGCAACGACCATCGAGGCCGGTTTGCAATACCAGTACTACGACACTTATTCCAAGATGGTTATGCTCGATCTCTTGGGCAGCGATTACCTTCTTTATTACGGCAAAAAGTACTTCCTCGACGATTATGTAGGCTCACGCTACGGCCGAACCACTCACCATTTCTCTGCGTTTGCACAAGGAAAGTGGACCATTGGACGCCTGAACGCCAACCTCGGTGCTACCATCTTCAACGGCAACTACCGTCGTCACAACGACGAAACGGGTGAAAAGTCGGTATGGGCAAGTGGCACTGGCGCAAGCGTAAAGGCAGGATTCCTCTATCATCTTACACAATCGCAGCAGGGAAAACAAGGCACGAGCGCTTTCCTTAACCTTGGTTACAACTCTCGTTTGCCATACGCTGGAACATATCTCGCAAGCAGCGATCTCTCGATTACCAACGATGTGACCAACGAAGAGAACATCATGGGCGAACTGGGACTGCGCAGTTCGTGGACAGGCGGTGGCCTTGAGCTGTCGGGATACATTGCTTCATGGCGCAATAAGACCTTAACGGTGAGTCTTTCGAAGCGTGCCAACGAGGCAGCAGAGAAGTATCAGATTACAGGTTTGAATGCTTTGCACATGGGATTGGAACTTAACGTACACCAGCAGCTTACCCCTTGGCTGCGCCTTAAGGCATACGCCATGACGGCTTCGTGGAAATGGAAGAGCAGCGGCAATGCACTCATCTACGATTCTTATAGCGGCGAGACGCTGAAGGAATACACTATCTACTGCGATGGGCTGCATGTCGGCGATGCGCCACAGACACAACTCGGTGCGCAACTCCACTTCTCGAAGGCTCTGAACAACCGAAAGGCTGGCTCGCTTTATGCTCATCTCGGCTGGCAGTATAACGCTCGTATGTACGCCGACTTCGAACCTTCGTCTCGAACGACAGACAGTAAGGACGATGCCTATAAGCTTCCTGCCTACAGTCTCTTCGATGCAACGGTGGGATGGGAAGGCATTCTCTCTCGCGCCCTGCGCCTTAACCTCTTCGTTACAGGCCAGAACATCCTCAACGCCGAGTACATTGAGCGTGGCATTGACGGCGCAACCCACGACCTAACGTCGTTCCGCGGCTACTGGGGAGCACCAAGACTCGTCAGCTTCGGCATGCGCCTGACGTTCTAAACGATGGAATTGTAACAAAATGGCAATGCTTTAGGCAAATCGCTCGTTTTAACATAGAGACACAAAGGACACGGAGTTCACAGAGATTTTAGAGTGCCGTGCGGTACGTTTTTAACCCGCATGGATCTCAAAATAACTCTGTGAACTCCGTGTCCTCTGTGTCTCAGTGTTTTAAAAAGCAGTGATTTTGTAATTGTCTATTACACAACCCGGCCGTATTTCCATCGGCAGATGACCACGTTCAGGATGATATCGGTGAAGTTTGAGACAGCGATGCCGATGCCACAGCCTAAAAGACCACTTGCCATGTAGCCAAGATAGACGAACAAAAGGAGGAAAAGCGACGAGAGAACCTCTAACAACAGGAACGTCTTTGAGTCGCCTTTAGCAAGCGGAAGATAGCCAATCGGGAGATAAACGGCACGGAAAATCATGGCGATGAGCGTCACTCGTCCCATCGGAACTGCGTCAGAGAAGACGTCGCTGAAGAGCAACGGCACTATCCATGGCAGCAAAACTACTACCACTGCAATAAGAGGAATGATGACGAGGAGCGATATCTTGATCTGGCGGCGTATTGTGGCACGCGTCAGATCGATGTCGTTCTCATGTCCTAAGGTGGCACTCAGTCGTGGGAAATACTCTGCATCAAGCGACGAAAAGACAATGTTGGCATACGTGAACGATATCATGTAGCCCACGTTGTACAGACCGAGTGTAGCGTCTGAGCCCATATTGTTGAGCAAAGAACGTATAAGAAATTCCACACCGCTTGTCAGACTGCCAGCCACGATGAACGCAATGCCGAGCTTGATTATCGGAAGTCCGCTGCGGATGGTGTCGAGGTTCAGCGAGAAGTGTGGCGCATAGAGGCGATAGGAGTAACCCATCGTGACGAGCATCTGTGCCAACGCCGTAATGAGAAGCATCGGTATGATGGCGGCCGACCCCCAAACGTAGAATAAAAGTACCGTGATTATGGAAGCGATGATGACGTTTATGAGCGACAATATCGCCAATTTCTTCAGCTTTCGCGTAGCTTTCAGAACGACAGTCTCGCCCACCGACATTATCATCAAACCCGCAACGGGCGACAAAGCCATGAACTGCAGCATGTGATTCATATTGCCAAAGGCAACGAGCGACAACAACCAGCTCAGCGATAAGCCAGCACCCACCGCCAGCATTGCTGCCATGACGAAGAGCGAACGGAGCCTGAGGATGCTCTCGCTGATAGCCTTCTCGTCGCCGCTCTCGCAGGCTTGGCTGACTATCGGTATGCCACTCTTGTCCAGACCTAAGTTGCTGAGGTTCTGAATCATGCTGATAGCCGAGTTGTACAGGGCAATAATGCCCATGCCTTTAGGTCCGAGCAGCATCGCAACCAGTTTGTTGCGCACAAGTCCGATGGCAATGTTCAGACCCTGAACACTGCCAAACGCCAATATGTATTTTACTATGTTATGCTTACTTTCTAACTGCATCGGCAATCATTTGTGATTATGATTTTTCTCAAGTTTCGCTTTAACTTTCTTAGGAAATAAAGGGGAGATAGCGTTGCGGAGATAAAGAGAAGATATAGAGACATTACTATTGTCCCTTTATCTCCGTTATATCTTCCCTATATCTTCCCTATAACTCCTTGAAACTTATGCAAGCGGTGCTTGCGAAAGTTGAATGTTTTTCTCAAGTGAGAAAGAACGGCTTTGTGAATCAATAGAAAACGGCGACCGATTCCTATTGATTTGGTCAGTGATTCCTATTGATTTGGAAGGTGATTCAATACCTTTTATCTAACGCGCTGTATATCAACTGTTTGAGATAACGTAAGTTTTGTATGCAATTCCCCTTCCTCCGAAGCCCTCTTTTTGCATGATAAGACTGTCGTTTAACACCATTCCGCCCTGCTCGTTGCTCGTACCGAAATCGAAGAAACGATGGATGCCTTCGTCGGAAAAGTGGCGAACGGCTTCCGTAAACAAGTAGTCGAGTGCGTGACTCTGTTTGCCTTCCTCGCTCGCCGAGATGTATTGGGTGTGGACAACGCATGGGGTGACGTAGAGAATGGCACCGCCAAGGATGTTGCCTTCCGGCCCAGCCACCGTCCAACACTTAATCTCGTCAGGGAAATTCGCCTTCAGACGCTGCATCTCCTCCAACGTGTGAACCGGCGAAGCGCCGTAAGTGGTGTGCAGATTCTCCGTCAGTACAGGCCAGAACAGGTCTAACGGAGTGTCGCGGTTGATGGTGAAACCCTCGCGAATGCAGCGGTTGCAATACGAGCGTTTGCGTGAATGCATGGGTATGTGGTCAGCATCCAGACGAGTGGCAGCAGAGATGTTGCAACCGGTGAGCGTAGCACGATAGCGCCAGAGCCAGTATTCGTCGTCCTCGGATGGCAGCCGGTGGTAGATGGAAGGCACCGGTTTGTAGTACAGCGAGCGTATGCCGTTGTCGTGCATCATGCGCAGCAACAGCTTGAATGCCTGCCCCACCTCGCTCACGAGCATCTTTTCGTCGAACAACATGCCCCCATACGTGAGCCCCTGATGACTCCATAGCGTGTCGCCGTCTATATTTGCAGGCATCACAGCGATAAGCTTACCGTTCTCGTTGCGCCACATCATCGAGTGGTCCGTGAAGCGGTCGCTGTGGTAATCCATGTAGGCACGCATGAAGAGGAATGTGGCGTTCCTTGCTTTCAGCACAAAGTCGTCCCACTCCTGCTGCCTATCGGGCGTATAACGAGAGATACTTATCATAGTCGCGGATATAGTCTTCTTCTGAATATGGATGGCTTGCCAGCACCAGACAGAGTGCGCCGGTCGTGAATTCCTGTTCGTGTGCCCAGATGCCCGGTGGCACAATGAGTCCCTGGAAAGGGCGGTTCAGCGTGACGGTCTTTTCCCTATGGCCGTCGCTCAGATAGACTTCGAGTGCTCCGGAAGCAGCAATGATTAGTTGCCAGCATTCCTTATGGGCATGCGCTCCGCGGTCTTTGCCCGACGGAACGTCGTAGATGTAGAACACACGGTTTATCTCGAACGGCACGTGTTGGTTGCCGTAGATGTATGTAAGGCTGCCGCGAGGGTCTTCTTCCTTAGGCAGTTGTATGATGTTGCAGTCGTCTATGGTGTGCATATTTGGGGTTAATGTTTAACGGTTAAGGGTTAATGTTTAACGGTTATAAGTTATTGTGACTTCTCGGGTACTCTGCTTTTTTAACACAGAGGCACAGAGGACACAAAGAACACGGAGTTTTTTTGAGGACTATGCAGCACATTTTATTCCGAATGGAACTTTAAAATCTCTGTGCCCTCTGTGTCCTCTGCTGTCTTTGTGTTAAAAGGTGCTGACGTTTCATGCCTATTTCAGTCCGAAGCAAAGGCGTACGATGCGCCACGGAAGGCGCTCAACTACCTTCGCCATGAGTACGGGCAGATAGACGCCGGCCAGGATATTCAGCACGAAAAAGACGCCGGACAGCGAGTCAGGACAACCTATCTTGCGCCATACTATCAGCTCTACGAACGCCTGGAAAGCAATGCCGAAGAGGTAAATCTGGAAGATATACTTCCTGAACGTGCTGCATGCCGACGGCAAAAAACTGTCAACGGTCATGCTGGCAGATACCATCACCATCATACCCAACAGCTCTCCTAACGGCAGATGTTCGTCTATGGCGCTGAAACCGAACGCATTCAGATGGTAAAGCGCAACGTATGCCACCACCGTCAGCGGCAACAGAAGCACGCATCGCTGCTTTACCCAGTCCCACCAGTGGTATTCCACGGAGACGATGCCTAAATAGAAGAACGGCAAATAGCGGTTCAGGCAGAACAGGTAGCACCAGTTGGTTTCCGAAAGGTAGGTAAGGTCGGCACGTTGCAGTGCCAGCAGCACCAGCAACACTATGCCTGCCAACCACGAATGGCGGATGCGCGTGATGAGAGGATATAGCGCCATCATCGTCAGCAGCGTCATCAGGTACCACCGATGGCCCCAAGGCATGCCGTCGAACGTGATGAACGACAGCAGGAACGATGCCGGAGTGACCTCGTGGGGAGTCTTTACAAACCCGTTGAAAATTATCTGCATCACGTTGCCGAGGCATGTGCAGAATAGCAAAGGAAGGCCTATGCGGACGAGTTTGTCGCGATATAGGCTCGCCGTTGTCCACCCTCGCATGATGCGAGTGTAGTAGAGCAGGGCGCCACTCACCATGACGAACGTCGGCATTCGGAGCGGAAGGAACCACTCGTTGATGCTATCGATGAACGCATAATTGTCGCCTGTAGATAGGTTGAGCAGCTTCGCGTGGTTCATTACGACAAGCACGATGGTCATGCCACGCATTATCGCCAGCCAGTTTATGGTTGGACGCGAGTGGGTGTCTGATGTCTTTGTCTGATGAGTTGCTTCGATGGTTTTACTACACATAATTATACATATAACGTATAAAACTCAATAAAATTATATTTTTTTCTTTGAAATAAGACAAAAACTCAGTATCTTTGCATCGTTTTTATGAATTTTGATATCCAATGACTAATCAACACACACTATTTTTAGTGCGCTTGGTGGCATTCTTGGTGCTTTCCGTCTTTGCGACAGGCACTGCTGAGGCGCAGAAAATGAAGATGTCGTCGCTGGTAAGGCAGAAGATGCTTGAGGCCGATGTTGCTAAAGCAAAGGGTGCATCGGTACCGAAACGACGCATGAATGCATTCGTCCGCGCGACGAATGCCGATGTCTTGCGCGAGAATGGATGCCAGATTCTGGCCTCGTTCGGTGATATACACGTTGCCAACATACCTGTCAATCGCCTGCGTTCGCTGGCAAGGAGCGAGTCGGTACTACGCATCGAGGCTGGCCGCCGTTGCTCCGCACTGCTCGATTCTGCGTCTATCGCCGTCCACATGCCAGAGGTGTGGGGCGGTTTGCCTACTGCCCCTGATGCCAAATGGCTTGGAACGGGCGTCGTGGTAGGCTTGATGGACATCGGTTTCGACCTCACTCACCCGATGTTCTACTCTGCCGACGGGCAGCGTTACCGTGTAAAGGCGATGTGGGATCAGCTCGACAGGAAGACGACAGGTAGTCCTGTGACAGGCGTTGACACCACATACGTCGGCCGTCAGTATGTCGGCATGGAGGAATTGTTAGGTGTTGGCCATTCGTATGACGGCTTTATAGAGTCGCATGGCACACATACGGCAAGTACGGCGGCAGGAGGTGGCGCACAGTTTGTGCCTGGAGTGTTCGATGCCTTGCAACGAAGCATGCCACAGGAGATGGACACCCGATGGTTCTCGGGTATGGCTCCTGATGCTGATATCTGCCTCGTGGCAAACGCTACGACCAACAATGCGGACAGTATTCCTGACGAGATGGACGACTATTACAACACGACGCTCGATGCGTTGGGATTCAAATACATCTTCGACTATGCCTCTGCCCACGGCCAACCATGCGTGGCGTCGTTCAGCGAAGGCAGTTATCCGGATTTGGAAGGTGAGGATATGCTCTACGGAGAGGTGCTGAACAGCATGCTCGGACCAGGTCGCATCCTCTGCGCTGCTGCCGGTAACGAGTCGTTTAAGCGTGCTTATATGAGCAAACCGTTAGGAAAGGCAGAGTCAAGTGCTTTCGTAGAACTGAAGGCGAAGTACGTTTACTACACCATGAGGTCGTCAGACAAGATGACGGTAAGGCTGACTTTCTATCAGGAAAAGGGCGAACCGGTCGTCAGGGAGTACCACACCGATCAGTGCTATGCACCTGGCGACGATGACGAAATACTCCAGGACACGCTCGTTCTGGATGGAAGGGAACACGTAGTGCTTATGGCCTCGTATCCGTCTTGCTACAATGAGGCAGACTATGCTACGGAAATGCTGATACGTGCCACGGACGATGGCTTCGTCGGATGGAAGATTCCTATCGCCGTAACGCTGCTGGGCGACACCATAAGCAGTGAGATCTTCGGTACCGGAAGTGCCTTTACTTATAACGCAAAGCACCCAGATATGGACGATTCTGAGATCTCTCACAACATCCATACCCCTGGCGGACTACCCGGAGTGATATGTATAGGTTCGACAAACACCAGGAATTACTTCGGCAGTCTTAAGGGAACCATCCAGAATGTGAAGTATGGCGACAACGGAGTGCATAGCCTTTTCAGCAGCATTGGCCCTTCTATGTGTGGTCTGACAAAGCCAGACGTGTCGGCTCCAGGTTCTATCGTGGTGGCGGCTTATAGCAGTTTCTACCATGAGGCGCAGTCAAACGCATGGGATATCGCTACGTTCCAGTGGAACGGACGTGAGTATCTGTGGAGCGCAGGAGCAGGAACGTCGATGTCATGTCCTGTGGCTGCTGGTATCATTGCTACTTGGTTGCAGGCCTGTCCAACGCTTTCGCCAGAGGATGTCATGCAGACTCTCGCTGCCACATCCCAGCGTCCGGCAGACTTCTATAACTATCCGATGCAGCCAGACAAGTACGGTAAGGATAAGAACAACTACTATGGCTACGGCATTATTGATGCAAAGGCAGGTCTGGAGTATGTGCTTCAGAACTTCACCGGCATCAGCAATGTGACTGAAGACAGCCATTCGGCAGGCATTACTTATGACCTCATGGGCCGACCAGCCACATCGCTGCGTCCCGGACATATATATATAAGGAATGGAAAGAAAATTATCGTCAGACAGTAAGACAGGACAGTTCGTCAGATTCTGCATCAACGGTTGTCTCGCTGTTGCCATACAATACGGCGTTTACTGGCTGTTGCTGCAGCTATCGCCTATGAGTGGCAACGGATGGGCTAACATAGCCTATGCCATAAGCTATTTTGTCTCCTTCTGTTGCAACTTCATCATCACCAGCTATTGGACCTTCCACTCTCGTCCTTCGTGGAAACGCCTGACGGGATTCGGTGGATCACACATCGTCAACTTCTTCGTTCAGTTGGCCTTTCTGAATGCGTATCTCTTCATTGGCATACCGAAAGAACTGGCGGCTCTGCTCGCTATGGGTTCTGCAGTGCCAATAAACTTCATGATGTTGAGATTCGTTTACAAGAAGTAGCCCCCTCCCGGCCTCCCCGAGGGGAGGAGAAAACAACATTAAATACTATTTGTTATATAGAAGTTAGGTATTAAAACACAGGATAGAATGAAACGAACGCTTTGCATATTGCTTGTTTTCCTGTTATGGATAGCCGTCGGAATAGTGGGCAAACTGCTATTCCTTGCTGTGCATTCCGGCATCGTCGGCATTGCGTCGGCTGCCGACTGGTTCAGCATTCTGGTGCATGGCGTGCGTCTCGACATAGCCATCGCCGGATATCTTACCATCTTTCCGCTGCTCGTCGGCTTAGTAAGCGTGTGGCTGAAGGGTAGGGGTGTGAACGTGATGTGGAACATTGTGGCAGGCGTTGAGGCAGCAATGCTGTCGCTGGCGATTATCAGTAACATCGCGCTTTATGGTTATTGGGGCTTCCCACTCGACTCAACGCCGTTCTTCTACTTTGCTTCTTCGCCTAAGGATGCTATGGCAAGTGCCAGCATCTGGCAGATATTGGGCGGCATACTGGCACTCGTAGTCATGACGGGTGGCATCACATGGCTGTGCCATCGCCTATGGAAGAGGCTGTGCATGAATGCTGATGCCGGAACGATTAAAGGCAGATTGGTGCAGAGTGGAGTGCTTATCGTCATGGCAGCCATGCTGTTTCTGCCTATCCGTGGCGGCTTTACCGTGGCAGCAAACAATACCGGCAGCGTCTATTTCAGCGAGAACATCCGCATGAATCATGCTGCTGTCAATCCGCTTTTCAGCTTGATGGAGTCGCTTTCGCATGAAGAAGACTTTGCGTCGCAATATCGTTTCATGCCCGATGATGAGGCTCAGGCCATCTTCAGCACTATGATTCAGCATGGGAACGGTATCATTACGGCAAACGAAGCAATACAGAACGGACTGCTGAAACATAAGCCTAAGAAGGTGATAATTGTAGTTTTGGAGAGTTTTTCGTCGTATATCATGGACGATGGAGAAGGAAACCTCCCCGATGTTACACCAAATCTGAACCGCATGAAGAACGAAGGACTGTACTTTACGCAGTTCTATGCCAACAGTTTCCGTACCGATCGCGGACTGATGGCTATACTAAGCGGTTATCCGGCGCAGCCAACTATGAGTCTGATGAAGTATCCACGCAAGACCAATGAGCTCTATTCCATAGCCCGTTCGCTGAAAAACAGTGGCTTTAAGACCAGCTACGTCTATGGCGGAGATGCCAATTTCACGAACATGCGCTCATATCTCATGGCGACGGGATATGACAAAATAATCTCGGAGGAAGACTATCCGAAGAGCGAGAGGACAGGAAAGTGGGGAGTGAACGATAGCATCCTCTTCGACCGTGCTATGAAGGAGATAGCCCAGGAAGCAAAGAACCAGCCGTCGTTCCGTGTCATTCAGACCTCCAGCAGTCACGAACCGTTCGACGTTCCGCACCATTCGCATAGCAATCCGGCACTCAATGCCTTCAACTATACCGACCAACAGTTAGGGCGTTTCGTAGCCGAACTGAAGGCGAAAGGCGACTGGGAGAACACGCTTCTCATAGCAGTGCCAGACCATCTCGGATGCTATCCTGAACCAGATGGTTTTGCTCCGTACTTCAACAAGATACCGATGATAATGTTAGGCGGTGTCATCAATGCTCCGAAACGTATCGAAACGATTGGCGCTCAGCAGGATATCGCAGCCACGCTGCTATCGATACTCGGCATAAGCCATGACGAATTCACCTTCTCCAAGGACCTTTTCGATACCACGCAGCCACACTTCGCCTTCTTCACCTTCCCTGATGCCGTGGGCATGGTTACAGAAAACGATCACTTCATGTATGACAACCGCTCACAACGCCTTGTCTATTCTGACGGCTGTCATACTGATATGAACCTGAAAAGAGCGCAAGCCTATCTGCAATGTCTGTACGATGATATTGCGAAAAGATAGGAATGGCCACATAAAATAAATGGATTGCCCAAACAGGCAATCCATTTATTTTAGGGCATATATATCGTCGGCGACGATTGTTGCCGGCACTCCGGCTATCATTTTCTTCTCAACGCCATCGCCAGAGAAGTCCTTCGTGCAGACGGCACCACTTGCAACGACAGAGCGAGGAGGGATGTTCGTACCCTTGAGAAGCATGGTTCGGAATCCCATGTAAGTGCCATCGCCAATGGTTACGCTACCAACCATTTCCTTCTTCGTACCTCCTGCCACTATCTGATGCTCAGAACTGTCGCTGATATAAGTCTCACCGCAGAAGACATCCTTGCCTATCGTCACGCTGCCTGAGCAATGAATCTGCGAGTCACGGCCAATGAAACTGCCGTCGCCAATGCTCAGCGACGCACCCTTTGCTACGCCAATGAAGGCATCATGACCTATGCGGACGATGCCGTTCACTACCATTCTGCCGTCTATACGCAGCTCTGCGCGACCTGCCGGAGCAGTATAGTCCTCATGTTCCGAACCGATGATGAGCGTGTTGCGCATTGCATTGTCAGGCAAAACAATACTTCCGCCTATGTGCCAACGTAGAGGTCCGTAAACCTTTATAGGCATACGGAACGCGGACTTCCATCCGCCAGCTTTGCGATTGAGTGCTATCGTGGCGCACCAGTTCAGGTGAAAAAGGTTTGAAAGCTTCATTATCGTGATTTGAAATGTATTGATTCGCAAAGTTAATACCTTTTGTCAGATTTATCCATATTAATGCATTAAAGTTAAGTTTTTTTTGCATTGTGACGCAAAGCAATATTTTTTAACATTAAGAATTCAAGTAATTGACTTTTTTTCCGTATCTTTGCAAATCAATGGTCCTGATGTTACGGACCGGGGATACTATTCCTATACTTCTTATCAACTAAAAGACAGAATTAATGATCAAGCGTTTTTATACTGCAATACAGTGCCTTTTACTCATCGTTTCCTTACTCTTCCCCCTGCAAATCATGGCGCAGGAGCAGGTGAACATTAAGTTAAACGTGGAGAATCCGCAGGTGAATGCCTATATGAACAATGTCAAATACAGGTACAACAACTCCTATGACACCTATTCGATAGTAAGTTCCTACGTCGTAAATTCCGAACCTTACAAGTACGATAAAGGGCAGGAGGCTGTCATCTACCTGCCAGAAGGCCGAACCGAGACATGGACTCTGCGCTACGAACTGGACAGTGTGCTTTTAGGAGAGAAGACAATTTACGCAGACGACTTTAAGGTTAGCATCGGCAATCTGATACCAGGCAAGGAGTATGCCTATGCCATCTTTGACGAGAAAGGCGACACCGTGCAGTACGGAGACATCACAACGGAGGGCAAGGTGAGAATGCTTTGCCTGCCAACCATACACAATGTGCGCGACCTGGGCGGATGGACAACCAGCAATTTTGGCACCCTTCGCTACGGACTTCTGTACCGTGGATCGGACGCAAGAGAAGGCTACTACGGTACACTAGTGGACGAAAAGGACAGGGAAGAAGCAAGACGATTGGGCATAGGAGCAGAGTTGGAGTTCAGGGAAGTAAGTGCCTACGGTCGCCCTGAATCGTCTGGCTTTGGCGAAGGAGTAAGATATCTGTTGCTCGACTGCAAAGACGGAACCGACTTTTATGTAACTCAGACAGATAACCTGACAAAGGCGTTCCGCTTTATACTTGCAAACCTAAAGGAAGGAATACCAACTTACATCCACTGTGCATGGGGTGCAGACCGAACAGGAAAGTTCTGCGCCCTGCTCGAAGGTCTGCTTGATGTTCGTATCAGTAACATCTACACCGACTATGAGTTGACATCGTTTGTCAGAGAAGACTTTAAACGCTTGAAGAGAGGCCTTAATTCAGCGCTTTACTATATCGAAAAGAGGAATCCGCCATCAAAGGATATCCATACCTTGATGACTGAATACGCAATAGAAGAGTTAGGACTGACCGAGAAGGAACTGAATGATTTCTACAACATTATGGTCGAACCATACAAGGCTCCGGATGCTATCGTCACGCCAGTCTATAAGAAGAGCAGTGCCATCTACACCACTGACGGCATTCGCCATGCGTCTATGCAACGCGGCCTGAACATCATCGTGGATGAGGATGGTAAGGTACGAAAGGTGATGTACTAAAGGTTGAGAGACCGAATCAATACGAAATACGAAACGAGGATGTATCATTCGTCTGATGACTTGTGATACATCCTCGTTTTATTATTGGCCGTTGCCAACGGCGATATTAGTCGAAGAAGCCAGGCTGCTTATACTCCAGACCAAGCTCACGGTCCACTGCAGCCATTATTCCCTGCACCTGTCCAAGGGCGAACATACGGCCGAGGAGTGTGTAACCTGCGTTATGACCATGTGAAGACTCGTCCATGATGCCGCCAGGCTCATCGGTGAAGGTCATGCCATGATCCACTCGCATTGGCAAACGGTGACCACTGTTAGGCTTACCGGTCTGCTCTGCCTGCTCGAAGATGCGCACAAGCTCTACGAGATCGGCACGACCACCGAGGTGAGAAGCCTCTGTGAAGTTGCCGTCAGGGAAGATGTGGCACGAGCGGAGGTGAACGAAGTGAGTGCGATCAGCAAACTTCTTTGCCAACTCTACTGGGTTGTTATGCTCTCCGGCAGAGAGACTGCCAGCACAATATGTAAGACCGTTGCGTGGGTTTGGCACAGCATTGAGGAACCATTCGATGTCCTCCATGTTGCCAACGATACGTGGCAATCCGAAGACAGGATAAGGAGGATCGTCAGGATGCACACACATGTTGATGTCATACTCCTCGCATACAGGCATGATAGCCTCCAGCCAGTACTTCATATTCTCCTGAAGCTTCTCCTTGTCGATACCATCATACAGCTTCAACAGCTCGCGGAACTTCTGTACAGGAGCAGAGTCGCCCTCGCTGAAGTTGCCCGATACGAATCCCTGAGTCTTTATTACGATGTTCTCAACGAGAGCATGGTCACTCTCAGGCGTAGCTGTCTTCGCCATCTCGTCTGCCTCTGCTACGAGGTCACGGCCCCAGTTGCTGTGCTCCTTAGAGAACTGTGCCCACTCCTCTCGTGCTCCTTCGCGCTTAAGGATGTGCATATCGAAATAAGCAAACTCGCCCCAGTTCATGTAGAGGTTTGTCGAACCGTTAGGGTTCTCGTGCAGAAGGTCGGTGCGAGCCCAGTCGAGTACAGGCATGAAGTTATAGCAAACGCAGTGTATTCCCTCCTTGCCGAGGTTGCGCAGCGACTCCTTGTACACCTCAATCTGCTGGTCACGGTCTGGTCCGCCATACTTAAGAGTCTCCACAACAGGCAGCGACTCCACCACTGACCACTTCATTCCGTAAGACTCGATGTACTCCTTCAGTTCATGAATCTTCTCCTGTGTCCATACTTCGCCCAGAGGTACGTCGTGCAATGCAGTAACGATACCCTCGACGCCTATCTGCTTCAACATGGCAAGAGTGATCTTATCCTTCTTGCCAAACCAACGCCATGTTCTTTCCATTTTTATGTATTATGTTATTTGTATGTAATTTAGTGCAAAGGTAAAAATAAAAATTGAGGTATGCAAATTATTTGTCAACTAATTGTCTGAACCTGCTTTCTCTTCCTTATTGGCTTTGTACCGGATGTTTCTCGGATGACAATTAAGCACGTCCTCCCTTATTCGGGACATGTCAAGGTGGGTGTATATCTCCGTAGTGCCAATGCTTTCGTGTCCGAGCATGGCCTGAATGGAGCGCAAGTCGGCACCACCCTCAAGCAGAGAGGTGGCGAACGAGTGGCGGAGAGTATGCGGAGAGATGGTCTTTGTGATGCCAGCCTCTGCGCCAAGACGCTTTATCATTATCAGAATCATTGTTCGTGTGAGGTGTGCTCCGCGCCTGTTCAGGAACACATAGTCCTGCTCTCCCGGCTTGATTTTCATTGCGTTACGGTCAATGAACCAGTATTTCAGCTCGTCGATGGCACGCCTTGAGATAGGCACGAGACGCTCTTTACTTCCCTTTCCCAACACACGGATGTAGCCTTCGTCAAGATATAGGTTCGAGAGTTTCAGGTTTACGAGTTCCGAAACACGCAGACCGCATGAGAAGAGCACCTCTATGATGGCCTTGTTTCGCTGCCCTTCAGGCTCCGAAAGGTCAATAGCGTTCTCCAGCATGTCCACCTCTTCCACGCTCAGCACCTCCGGAATATGCTCTCCGAGACGCGGAGACTCAATGAGTTCCGTAGGATCCTGCTCGATGAAACCATCCAGAAGCAGGAACTTATAGAACGTTCGCAGACCGCTAAGTATGCGCGATTGCGAACGCGGAGATATGCCCAGGTCGAATAAAGAAGCAAGAAACGCCTGCAGCACCTCACGCGTTACGGTAGTCAGCGTCAGCTTCTCGCCCGTCGGAGCAGAAGCAATATAGACGCAAAGCTTGTCGATATCGCGCATATATGCATCCAGAGTGTTCTCAGAATAAGAGCGTTCGAGTCTCAGATAGCGTCTGAAACGGTGTATAATGTCCTCGTTGTTGTTCATAGAATGCAAAAATAATGATATTTTTCCATTTATCAAAGAGAATTGTTCTTTTTTCAATATTTTTCATTAACTTTGCACGAATAAAACGCGATTCAATACAAAACTGAACGACAAACCATAACAATAAGACATGAAACGAATACTATTCCTCGCACTATGCCTTACGGGCATCGTGTCGATCTATGGACAGACGGCAAGCGTAAGCAGCCCAGACAGCAAACTGACGGTAAGCGTCAGCGTAGAGAACGGCAAGGCAACGTACAGCATTTCCTATGATGGCAGGCAGGCGTTGATGCCAAGTCCGCTCGGATTTACTGCAACAATGGGCGACTTCTCGCAGCAACTGACCTACCTTTCTGCAGAGAAAGGCACCCAGAACCTGTGCTACGACATGAGCAGAACGAAGAAAAGCCACGTCGAAAAGCAGGCAAATACGCTCGTCGTGAAGCTCAGAAACAACCAGCAACGAGACTTCTCCGTGCGCTTCTGCGTATCGGATAACGACGTCGCCATGCGCTATGAGCTGGACCCTGTGCCAGACAATGTGTACGAAAAGAAGATGAGTATCCGCATCACTTCTGAGGCAACGGGCTTCCGAATGCCAGAAGGCACAACCACGTTCCTTACGCCTCAGAGCAAGGCCATGATAGGATGGAAGGGTACAAAGCCAAGTTACGAGGAGGAATACAAATACGAAGCGGCGATGACTGAGCCTTCGCAGTTCGGCTGCGGCTATACGTTTCCATGCCTGTTCCATTCGGGCGACGTCTGGATGCTTATCTCCGAGACCGGCGTTGACTCACACTATTGCGCCTCACGCCTGTCGGAATACAAGGGCGACGGACTCTATACGGTCGATTTCCCAATGGCAGACGAGAACAACGGCAATGGCACCATTGAGCCATCCTTTGCCCTTCCTGGCCACACACCATGGCGAACCATCACCGTAGGCACATCGCTCAAGCCTGTGGTTGAGACCACTGTGGCATGGGATTACGTGGAACCACTCTACGAAACCACCAACAACTACGTCTATGGCAAGGGCACATGGAGCTGGATAGTATGGCAGGAACTATAAACTATGACGATCAGGTGCGATACATCGACCTTGCGAAGGCCATGGGCTATCAATACGTGCTCATAGACAACTGGTGGGACACGAACATCGGTAAGGAACGACTGGCCGAACTGGTGCGATACGCCAAGAGCCAGGGTGTCGAAGTGCTGCTCTGGCACAGCTCGAGCGGCTACTGGAACGATATCGTTCAGGGTCCGATAAACATGATGGACAACACCATTGCACGCAAGAAGGAGATGCGATGGCTTAAGGAAATCGGTGTGAAAGGCATCAAGGTGGACTTCTTCGGAGGCGATAAGCAGGAGACGATGCGCCTTTATGAGGACATACTTTCTGACGCTGAGGACTACGGATTGATGGTTATCTTCCACGGATGCACACTGCCTCGCGGCTGGGAACGTATGTATCCGAACTTCGTCGGGGCAGAAGCGGTGCTGGCAAGCGAGAATCTTTTCTTCTCACAACACTTCTGTGACGTCGAAGCACAGAACACAGCGACACATCCATTCATTCGTAATGCCGTGGCATGTATGGAGTTTGGAGGCTCGTTTATGAACCGAATCATCGGCCGTGACAATAAGAAAGGCAACATCCGTCGCACTACTGACTGCCACGAAATGGCACAAGCCGTGCTCTTCCAGAATGCCATTCAGAACTTTGCCCTTACTCCTGAGAACCTCGTTTCGGCACCAGAGGTGAGCATGGACTTTATGCGCGACGTGCCAACGGTATGGGATGACGTGCAGTTCGTTGATGGTTATCCAGGCAAATACTGCATCCTCGCACGCCGACATGCTGACAAATGGTACATAGCAGGCAACAACGGCACGGGCAAGACCATGACAACGACGCTTTCATTGCCTATGCTCAGCAAGGGCGATGTGGTAACAATCTACGCTGATAACCTTAAGGACGGCGAGCCAACAGTGAAGCAAATAAAGATAAAGGACCCTCAGAAGGTGAAGGTAACGATGCTGAACAATGGCGGATTCGTTATCGTTAAATAATGCATAATGCATAATTCTTAATGCATAATGTATAATTGGTGATATACATATTATATTTATTAAGACAAAACATAACACTTATGAAGATACTGATAATGAACGGTCCTAACCTTAATCTGTTAGGAGTACGCGAGCCGGGAATATATGGCGACTCGAGTTTTGAAGCATATTTGCCAAAGTTGAAGGAAAGATTCCCTGACGTAGAGCTGGAATACTTCCAGAGCAACGTAGAGGGTTTCATGATTGATAAGTTGCAGGAAGTGGGCTTTACTTATGATGGCGTGGTGCTGAACGCAGGTGCTTACACCCACACTTCGGTTGCTTTGCACGACTGCATACGCTCGTTGCGCTGCCCAGTCATAGAGGTTCACATCTCGAACGTACACACACGCGAGGAGTTCCGCCATCATTCTTACATCTCGGCAGCATGCAAAGGCGTCATCTGTGGCTTCGGACTCGATAGCTATCGACTGGCTATCAGTGCGTTAGTGGAACAAAAATAATCCGCCATACAGATTGAATGAATTCTAATTAATTCGTGAAATTCGCGTAATTCGTTGACGCATAAAAGAATGAAGTCAAAGACACAAGACCCTAATCACACCACGCTCGACGGCGAAACCGTGCTCGACAACTACGTCAGAGAGCACAGCGATGCCGAGCCCGACTATCTCTACCGGCTCTATCGTGCCACAAACATCCACATGCTCCATGGCAGAATGGCAAGCGGACACCTGCAAGGGCGACTGCTGAAGATGATGGTTGAGATGGTAAAGCCTACGAATATCCTTGAGGTAGGAACCTTTTCGGGATATTCTGCACTCTGCATGGCCGAAGGGCTCGCTGTCATCTCTGCCGCTGACCAGCAGCCTCGCCAGCTCTATACGTTCGAAATCAACGACGAGCAGGAAGACTTTACGCGTCCGTGGATAGAGCAATCGCCGTGGGCGAAGTATGTGACGTTCATCATAGGCGATGCCTCTCTCCGTGCGCCAGAGCTTGCAATGCAGAAGCAGATAGCGTTTGACATGGCGTTCATCGATGGCGATAAGCGCACGTACATCGACACCTACGAGGCCATTTTGCCGGTAATGGCACCCGGTGGCATTATCCTTGCCGACAACACTCTGTGGGACGGGCACGTCATAGACCCGGATTACGCCCGCGATCCACAGACCAAAGGCATCATCAACTTCAACCATCACGTGGCAGAAGACCCACGTGTCACGAAGGTTATCCTGCCTCTTCGCGACGGTCTGACCATCATTCGCGTAAACAAATCGTAGCGTCAAACACCGCGATTAGCATTGGTTCATCGTCCGAATACTATTGATTTATCGTCCGATTCAATACCTTTCATGCGGTAAAGACTCAGTAATTACACTGTAAAGACTGAGTAATTACAATGTAAAGACTCAGTAATTACACTCTAATTACTGAGTCTTTACTGTATAAACCAATATGATTTAGGTGATGAAACGCTGCTATTCGCCTTGTGAATCAATAGGATTTCGCCCATTTTGTGTTCTCCTTTCCCCTCAGGGATATATGGAGAACCATAACAAAAAAAGCACTGGACCGTGGTGATCCAGTGCTTTTTTTGATTGCTCATATTATGAAATAAAGGTCAGACAGCTTGCATTAGCGTCAATTTAGAATATAAGAGAGGTTCACAAATTCCTAACTCCTAATTCCTAACTCCTAACTCCTAATTCCTAACTCCTAACTCTTAAATGCTCCAAACAGCACCATCGGCTGTGTCCTTCACTACGAATCCAGCCTCCTGAAGCGCATCGCGAAGCTTGTCGCTGGTAGCCCAGTCCTTGTCAGCCTTAGCCTTTGCACGCAGTTCCAGCACCATATCCACAGCCTTTGCGAATGCCTTCTCGCGCTGAGGATCAGCACTTCCCTCTGCAGTCTTGAGTCCAAGGAGGTCCTCAATCCACAGATGCATGATCTGAGAAAGCGTCTCCAGGTCGGCTGCTGATATCTTAGCCTTGCGGTCAACGAGGGTGTTTACGATGCGGCAAGCATCAAACAGCAGCGAGATTACTATTGGAGTCTGCAGGTCATCGTTCATGGCGTCGTACAGTTTATCGCCGAGTTCGGAGACAAACTTGCTAACCTCAGGCTGCGAACCCTTAGCCGTCTGGATGCGCTGAAGGTCCTTCAGACCGTTCTGCAGACGCGCAAGGCCCTTCTCTGCAGCAAGGAGAGCATCGTTAGAGAAGTCAACCGTGCCACGGTAGTGTGCCGAAAGGATGAAGAAACGGATGGTAAGCGGTGCGAAAGGCTGTGTCAACAACTCATGCTCTCCCTTGAAGAACTGGTCGAGAGTGATGAAGTTGTTGTACGACTTACCCATCTTTTGGCCGTTGATGGTTATCATGTTGTTGTGCATCCAGTATTTAACCGCAGGGTGACCCATAGATGCCTGAGCCTGTGCTATCTCACATTCGTGGTGAGGGAAGACAAGGTCCATGCCGCCACCATGTATGTCAAACTCATCGCCTAAGTACTTACGACCCATCGCTGTACACTCACAGTGCCAGCCAGGGAAACCGTCCGACCATGGCGATGGCCAGCGCATGATGTGCTCAGGCTGCGCCTTCTTCCACAAAGCGAAGTCGGCTTGGTTCTTCTTTTCGCCTACACCAGCCAGTGTGTCGCGGCTTGCGTCCTTGATGTTCTCTAATGAACGGCCAGAGAGAATGCCATACTTGTAGTCCTTGTTGTACTTCTCGATGTCGAAATAGATAGATCCGTTCGACTCGTATGCATAGCCGTTGTCCAGGATTTGCTGTACAAGCTGCTGCTGTTCTATGATGTGTCCCGTTGCGTGTGGCTCAATAGAAGGAGGCAGAACGTTCAGTTTGTCCATGGCAGAATTAAAGCGACGGGTGTAGTATTGCGCTATCTCCATAGGCTCAAGCTGCTCCAGACGCGCCTTCTTTGCTATCTTATCCTCGCCTTCATCTGCGTCATGCTCTAGGTGACCGACGTCAGTGATGTTGCGAACGTAGCGCACCTTGTAGCCCAGATGCTGCAAGTAGCGGAAGAGAATGTCGAAAGTGATGGCAGGGCGAGCATGTCCCAGGTGGGCATCACCATAGACAGTCGGACCGCAGACGTACATGCCTACGTGGCCAGGATTGATTGGTTCGAAGCGTTCTTTCTGACGGTGGAGTGTATTGTAAATAAGCAATGTCTGTTCCATGATTATAATGATTTATGTCATACTGTTATTTAAAATATGTTGCAAAGGTACATATTTTCTTTGTATAATTGCACATTTTCGGAAAAAATGTGTAATTTTGCAACGTTTTTTGATATATAAGTAGATAATTATCAAATATTGAAACGATATGGCATACACAAGATTGACAGCCATGGAGGCTGCAAAGACGATTAAGAATGGTGACACTCTGGGACTTTCAGGATTCACACCAGCAGGTGCACCAAAGGCAGTAACACGCGAACTTGCAACTATTGCAGAGGCAGAACATGCTGCAGGACGTGAGTTCAAGGTAAATCTTCTGACAGGTGCTTCTACTGGTGACAGTACCGACGGCGTGCTGACACGTGCCAATGCTATTGGCTATCGCGCTCCATATACTACCAACGGTGACTTCCGTAAGAGTGTAAACGCAGGCGGAGTACGCTATAACGACTTGCATCTCTCACACATAGCTCAGGAGATTCGTTACGGATTCTATGGCGATGTTGATGTAGCCATCATCGAATGCTCTGCTATTGAGGAGGGCGAGACATGCTGCAAGGCTTATCTTACCTCAGCAGGCGGCATCACGCCTACTGTGGCTCGTCTTGCAAAGAAGGTCATTCTGGAGCTCAACTCGTTCCATCATCCAGAGGCAGGTCTGCTTCATGACGTTTACGAACCTAAGGATGCTCCTTACCGTGAGCCAATCATGATTACCAAACCAACTGACCGTGTGGGTAAGACTTACCTTGAAATCGACCCTAAGAAGATTGTCGGCGTTGTAGAATGCAACCTTCCTGACGAGGCTCGTGGCTTCAAAGGCGAGGACCCTGTAACAACACAGATTGGCCGTAACGTGGCTGAGTTCCTCGTTAGCGATATGAAACGCGGCATCATTCCTTCTGAATTCCTGCCTCTCCAGTCGGGTGTAGGCACCACAGCCAATGCTATTCTCGCTGCACTTAGCCAGGATCCAACCATCCCTAACTTCAATATCTACACCGAGGTTCTGCAGGATGCTATCGTTCCTATGTTGCTCGAGGGCCGCGTAAAGGATGCTTCTACCTGTTCGCTCTCTGTTACCAACGAGGTGTTGAAGCAGGTTTACGACAACATGGACTTCTTCAAGAACCACCTCGTTCTGCGTCCTTCGGAGATCAGTAACCACCCAGAGGTTATCCGTCGATTAGGCGTCATAGCCATCAACACAGCCATCGAGGTTGACATCTACGGCAACGCTAACTCTACTCAGATATCAGGCACACGCATGATGAATGGTATTGGCGGTTCGGGCGACTTCGAGCGCAACGCTTATATCTCTATCTTCACATGTCCATCGACTGCTAAGGACGGCATGATTTCTTCTATCGTACCATTCGTTAGCCATCAGGACCACTCAGAGCATGATGTTAATGTCATCGTGACAGAGCAGGGTATCGCTGACCTTCGTGGTAAGACTCCAATGGAGCGCGCACAGCTTATCATCGAGAACTGTGCTCATCCTGACTATCGTCCGCTGCTCCGCGAGTACCTGAAGATATCTACTGGCGGTCATACTCACCACAATCTGCCTTGCGCATTTGCAATGCACGACACGCTCCGTCGTAAGGGTGACATGCACCTTACTGACTTTGCTGAGTACGTGAAGTAGCAAATCGTCTGCAGTTTTAATGCAAAGCTGCTCACGCAGTGATGATTTGTAATATTTGTTTGAGATTTTACAACTCACAGCAAAACTTGAGAACATACGTCTATATAATAATGTTGCTCGTGTTTGTCTCTTGCAGGGACAGACACGAGCAACTTGCTTCTGGGCCTGATGTGAACGTTGACGTCATGCTTCCCATGACTCCTATCCGCGACCAAGGCCACACCCAGCTGTGCTGGATTTATGCAATGCTGGCAACGATAGAGACTGATTGTCTCGCGAAAGGCGACTCCGTGAGTCTTTCTCCGGCATGGTTGGAACGCAAAATGCTTGAGGAACAGGCCGTGGAAACCTACCTTATGGGCCGCAAGGTGACTACTCGCGGCACGCTGATGGAAGCTATGCGCCTCTTCAATAAATACGGAATAGTAGGCTGGGACGCAGCTCCGCCGACTGAATCGTCGGCAGTGGCACGCAAGATAGAACATACTGCCCTTGCAATGTCTGCTCAACGGAAAGGTATTCAGGCGCTCCACGATGCCACGACTGGTATCCTCGACGATAGTCTTGGCCCTATGCCGCGCTTTGTATTTATGCTCGGCATGGAATATACGCCTGGCGAATTTGCCCGTAGTTGTGCCATGCCAGATGACTGGAAGGCTTATTCCTCATTCACGCATCATGCCTACGGCGAGGCGTTTCCTATCGAAATAAAGGACAACAGGCAGCGTCTTGAGGTGACGAACGTTCCGCTGGACACACTATATAATAAGGTTGTGGAAAGCATTCGGCACCGACATCCGGTGGCATGGGAGGGAACTCTCTCGCTTCGCTCGAAGTTAAAGAGTGATAGAGTTAAGGAGTTAAGCTGGCGCGAGTATAGCGAACAGAGGCAGAAGGCTTTCGAGACGTTCCGCCTGACGGACGATCACTGCATGGCAATCGTAGGTCTTGGCCATGCGAAAGACGGCACTCAGGTGTTCATTTGCAAGAACTCCTGGGGCAAGAACGATGGCTATCGTGGCATGAGATACATGACAAAGGAGCAGTTTCTGATGTCAACGATGCTTGTAATGATAAAAGAATAGCGTTTTTCTTGGCGTTATCAAATAAATAAAGTAACTTTGCAAAATCTACTAACCTAATAACACGATAAAAGGAAATGAACCTAAAAAGCAGATACGTGGCGGCAGAAGACCGCTACGAAGACAAGATGGAGTATCGCCGTTGTGGTAAGAGTGGAGTCCTGTTGCCTAAGATTAGCCTCGGATTCTGGCACAACTTCGGTGGCGGAGACCCTTATGAGCGTTCGCGTGCCATTACGCATTACGCCTTTGATCATGGCATTACACACTTCGATTTAGCAAATAACTACGGTCCTCCTTATGGCACTGCCGAGGAGACTATGGGCAGATTGATGCAGGATGACTTCCGTCCGTACCGCGACGAACTGTTCATCTCGTCGAAGGCGGGCTACGATATGTGGCCTGGACCTTACGGAGAGTGGGGCAGCAGGAAGTATCTCATGTCGTCGTTAGACCAGAGTCTGAAGCGCATGAACCTCGATTACGTCGATCTTTTCTATTCACATCGCTTCGATCCTGATACTCCTATCGAGGAGACTCTGCAGGCATTGGTGGACATTGTGAAGCAGGGCAAGGCACTGTATGTAGGTATCAGCAACTGGCCTCTTGAGCCTTTGATGGCTGCACATAAGTATCTGAAGGAGCGCGACGTGCCACTTCTCATCTATCAGGGCCGCATGAGCATGATTGATCGTACACACATCGACAACGGCGTGCTGGACTTCTGCCGTGAGAATGGTGTCGGTTTCATCGCCTTCTCGCCACTTGGACAGGGCCTATTGACATCGCGTTACCTTGACGGCAACGTTCCTTCAGACTCTCGTATGGCAAAGGGCGTGTTCCTGAAGCGTGAGCATCTGACGGAGGAAATGCACGCTCAGCTGCTGAAGTGGAATGAAGATGCGAAGGCTGTCGGCATGACTCTCTCGCAGTATGCTATCGATTGGGTGGCTAATCAGCAGGGAATGACAAGTGTGCTCCTTGGTGCCAGCAGCGTAGATCAGCTGAAAGAGAACTTGTCTCGCTATGCTCGAAGTTAAAGAGTTATAGAGTTAAGGAGTTAAGATAGTATCGTAAGTACTCTGCATCTCATCAGTCTGACCTGAAAATTAGGGGTGCAGAGTAGAAACATGGTATCTCCTGATACCGTAGAACTTAACGGATAAAAGATAGAAATATGGTGGAATTCTTATCACTACACGACGTAACAGCTATGCACGGAGCCGAAATTCAGGCAGCCGTGCATAGAGTTGTGGAGAGCGGTTGGTATCTGCAGGGCAAGGAAAATGCAGAGTTCGAGGTGCGATATGCTGAGTTTATCGGTACGAAACATGCCGTAGGATGTGCCAATGGACTGGATGCGCTGACGCTGATCTTCCGTGCTTACATCGAGATGGGTATGCTTTGTCCAGGCGATGAGGTGCTTGTGCCTGCCAATACCTATATTGCCACCATACTGTCTATTACCGAAAACGGACTCCGACCAGTGCTCGTTGAACCACGAATCGATACTCTTCAGATTGACGATAGCATCATCGAGCAACACATAACGCCACGGACGCGCGCCCTCTGCATAGTGCATCTCTATGGCAGAAATGCCTGTACGCAGAAGGTTTTGGATCTTTGCACAAAGTATGGACTATTGCTTGTGGAAGACAATGCGCAGGCACACGGCTGCCGATGTATGGCAACCGGTCAGCGGACCGGATCGATTGGCAACGCTGCTGCACACTCTTTCTACCCCGGAAAGAATCTCGGGGCATTAGGCGATGGTGGTTGTGTGACGACGAATGATAAGGATTTTGCCGACGTTGTGCGCACATTGGCAAACTACGGCAGTAGCAAAAAGTATGTGTTCAAGTATCAGGGACGCAACTCAAGGTTAGACGAGATACAGGCAGCGGTGCTCAACGTGAAGCTGAAGTATATTGATGAAGACAACGAAAGAAGAAGAGAGATAGCACGATTCTATAATAATCACATCACCGCTCCTATCCTTCTGCCACAGCATCCGGCAGAAAGCGAGGAGAATGTATGGCACATCTATCCTGTGATGGTGCCTGACGGACGCCGCGATGCGTTACGGGAATGTCTTGCAAAGAATGGAATCGGCACGCTGATACATTACCCTATTCCGCCACATAAGCAGGAATGCTACAGCCAGATGGCATCGTTCTCGCTGCCAATCACTGAGCAGATAGCCCGCGAAGAACTGTCATTGCCTATCAGTCCGGCAATGACTCTGGAGCAGGCTGCTATTGTTTCAGAGGCCGTTAATGCAGCAGAATGTCTGCGATAGAAGACCCATTGTCAAATCGGTCAAGGTCAACAGTGCCCTTGATGCCACTGACATGTCCGCTCTCTGAGAACTGCCAGATGTTGTATTTGCCGTTACCCTTGAGCACAGGCTTATTCTTTCCGTATCGCGCTATGAGGATATAGTAGCGGTTGAAGTCAGGAGCGAGCTTGTCGTTGTAGAACTTATACTGGCTGTAAAGCAGCGGATAGACACCATATTCGTCCTTGACGAGCTGCATGAACTCATCAAGACGCGACCGCAACTGCGCCGTTGACACCTTGCTGTTGCCGTTTTCTTCCACGTCAACCATAGGGATAAGGTCCTGCATATCCTTATCCACGTTTTTCTTAAAGTTAGCAAACTGCTCCTTGGCAGTTCTCCATCCGAGGAAATAATGATAGCTACCGACACGCAATCCGGCATTACGGGCGTTGCGAATGTTGGTGGAATACATGTTATCTACCTTTGTCGAACCCTCCGTTGCCTTAATATACACAAACTGAATCTTCTTGTCGGTAGCCACCTTCTGCCAGTTTATCTTTCCCTGGAACTTAGAGACATCGATGCCGTTATAGTCCTTCGACACAACGGTTGTGCGCTGTGGGCGTGGGTGAATCTTCTCGTTCACCCACCGTTTGGCATGTGGCCACAGGAAGATTCCTGCCACAACAAGCAGCAGGGCAATCCATCGGTATCGCCGATATGTCCTCCTCCATCGTGCCTTAAGCTTTGACAGTGGATCCTTCTTCTTATATTTTCTTTTGCGTTTAGCCAAAATTTGTGTTAATTAATAGTTGATAATTAATAGTTAATAATTAGCAAAAGTAATCATAACTTTTAATTTTTAACTTTTAACTTTTAATTTATCATTAGCTTCCTTGATAGTATTTCAGCGTCATATCATAGAGCATCTGCAGGTGACCATTCTCCGTTTGTGAGAAGAAATTGCGCGCATGGCTCGACTCAAGACACTTAGAGCTGAGGCAAGTGCTGCACTGTGTGCCACCGCGACGTACTGCAGCGTTGCACTTATCGCACTGATACGTGCGGGTGAGACGTACGATGCAGACGATGCCATGGCCTGTTTTGCCACCCTTTATGGCATTAACCTGCGACTGAGGAGCAAGGACAAACGAGAACATACCTATGTCGAAGAAACGGTTGTTGCCACCCATCAGAGGCACTTCGTAGCGTGAATAGGCATCAGGCGTACCCGTTTTGCAGAACAGAACCATAGGATCGGCCTTGCGTTTGCTATTGATCACGCTTCCGACAGCACTATGCATACGGATGAGAGTGTTGTTGCCACCAGGGTCGTTCGTTACCGAAGGCGCTGCCGAAAGGCGGTCAAGGAACTCGTTCCAGGTACCGTCTATCTGTGCTTTCGAGCGCGGAGTGTTGCCGTTAGTGATGCAACATCCAGGGACGTTCATGGCCTTTGAGTCAGAGAGCGACACTGTTTCACCCTTCGTTTTGATAAAAGACGCATAGACATCGCGTCTTCCTACCATTCTCGCCCATGCCTGAGCCATGGTCAGAGTGCTCCATTCGTTGTTGCCCTGACCTAAAACCCAAGGTGCGAGATACGTTCTGAACTCGCCTCCATCGCGGAAAATGTTGTAGTAAAGGTTAGTGATATCAGGGCTCACTTCCCTCAATCCGAACGAGAGATCGTCGTCAGAAATCTCCACTCCCTTTGCCTTCAGGTTAGCCAACTGCTGCAGTTTGAGTTCATGGAAAGGGTCCTGATGACCGTCCTTATCGTCGAAATTGTCGTAGTTTGCACGCGTAATGTATGCCAACCAGTTAGTAAACGGATGGGTAGTATATTCAGGACTCTCGCCCGCAGTGCGGAAATAGAGATACCCACCCTTATTACGGAAGTAGTTGTTCTCACCCTTCAGCGACAGCTCTCGCGACGTATTGTTGCCCGTCATGGCAAGAGCAGCGAGGGCAACAGGATATACATCGTCAGAGTGTGCGAGGAAATTGGTGAACGTAGTGCCGTTCCACTGCTTCTGAACGTCAGGAGTCTTCGCCCACGCCTTTGTCTTATGACCGAAGAAAACAGCCTCAAACTTATTGTTGCCCATTGGCGTCAGATGGTAGCATCCATGCGTATCGAGGTTCAGGAGGTTAGGATTCGCCTGCACGGCAGCAGCAGCGAGTATCGGTTTGAATGTCGATCCGATGTATCGGCGTGAGAGAGCGACGTTGCGAGTCGTAGTTTTCAGTGCCTCAGGATAGTCCTTATCGTCAAACTTAGTAGTATAGAACGGCGTTGCAAGCACTTCTCCCGTCGCCATGTCCATTACTGTAACGGAGATGTCATACTGCTGATTCTTCTGGCATCCAGGTGCCTTTATCGTCCTCTGCATCTGGTGAATATAGTCCGTTGCAGCCTTTTCGAGTTCCAGAGAGAGCATCGGGTCGAGTGTGAGTCGTATGTCCGTGATGCCGTCACGGTCAGACATGTGGCGCGTGATGCCTCTTACTACCTGTTGTGTAAACAGGTCTGTCTGGTTCGAAGCGATAGTATATCGTGATGTGCCGACATTAGTCTGGATGAGTGAAGACAATATGCTGGTAGGGTCAGAAGTATGAAGCGTGAACTCACCGAGCTTGCTATTGTTGTCCTTATTATACACTGCCAGTTTCATTCCGTCGCAGATAGACACGGTGTCCGCATTCTTTGCGCTGCCATAAATGACAGGTTCAATGACCTTTGCCTTCTGGTTTCCACGGAAAACGCATACCTTCTGCGTAGCGACAATGCGCAAAGAAGTCGCCGTACTGCTAATCTGCACGTCGGCAATAGGGCGCGAACCCTTGTGCTGGCACATACGAATAGAGATGGAATGGCCACGAGACGGGTTGCTACGGTCAAAGGCACTCTGGTAGTGTCGGTAGTAGTCGATAGGCTGACCGCCTCTCTGCAGGAGCATAGCAGTATCGAGCACTGCCTCGACAATAGGCGCTGAGGCTGCAATACTGTCATGAGAGCGCTCTTTAGGTATAGGAATCATGCTGCTGCCATAGGTCAGAAAGACGGCGTTGCTCTCGTCAAACAGGCAGTTCTGCTTAGCATATACCACACCATGCCAAGGGTTTTTCTTGAGCGCAACCTTGAACATCGAGGCATGAAGCTTGATGGAAACGATGTCGATAGGCTTCTTATGAGTCGTAGGATCATAGCTCTTGCCACCATCGGCAGTAGTGCCTTTAGTCTTGATGTCGAAGTAAGTCTCCGCCATTTCGTTGCGCTGCTGCCTCAGAAGCTGTGGCAGACGGCTGTTATAATAGAAGTTACGCATGTTCTCATCCTTGATTCTCTCTGGATGAATGCCCACGAGACGCAGGTCAGAAGCCTCTACGACAGCCTTTGCATCGGCAGAGTAGGGGAGTGCAAACATGAGAGCCGGGTACTTCTTATGCAGCGAATCCATGTTGGTGACGAGTACAGGCTTCGTGCCATTGCTTACGGTGTCGGCAAGCAACATCTCCAGAAGGTCGTTCGTCTTCTTGATAAATCCGCTTTCCTCGCTTTGCTCAAAGACGTCGTTAGATGCCGTTTCGCCCAGCGCAGTGCATCCCTTCATGGTGCTGAGCAATAGGCACAGCACGAGCAGGAGCATGGCAACGCCGACGGCAAGGAAAGGACGCAGTTTGAAATGTCTGTCGCGTGTCCAGGTGGGGTCTATTCTTGGTTCTTCCATATAGGCGGTGAATGTTGTTCGTTTTGGTAGTATGACTGATTCTTTTTTTAACACAGAGACACGGAAAGCATTTTTAATTAATAATGAATAATTAACAATGAATAATTGAGAACGTACTGCATAGAATTCTAAAAACTACGTGTTCTCTGTTTTCTCAGTGTCTCTATGTTTAAAAAAACGTGCTGAGTAGATTCGGAATAGGGATTAAATCTACTTTTTGATAGTTCCTGTCGTGTCGTTAATATTCAGCGTATCGCCAGGTCCTGGCTTAGTAATCGTATCGACGATGGTGTCTTCAGGCACCACTTTATTATCTGCATTACACTTTCCAGCGCAGTAACCGATGCCGCCACCGATTAGGCTTCCGATGACGAGAGCTGCAATAGCTACGATGAGCATGCTCTTAATGCGTTTCTGACTGTTGCTCTTATTGAGCGACTTAAATACCTTACTAAGTTTTTCTTCCATTTCGTTTATATCGGTTTGGGTATCGTTCTTGAAGTTATTCCTTATTGCTCGCATGAGGAAATTGGCGAGATACGAGAAGCGAGGGTCTCTGCATCCCTTGAACGTCTGGCAGAGTTCGTCAACGTAAGCATTAGTGGCCTTGGCAGATTTGTCATCGATGTACTGCTCAAACATGTAGCGAACTACGAGTCGGAGGTTAGGAAGCAGCACGGTCTTGCTATCCTTCTCCCAGATGTTCTTTGCATAAAACTCCCACGTTTCCTTAGCTTTCAGGTTGCCGTAGTTGTCGTTCAGGAATGCAACTATGCACTCAAAGTAAAGCTCGGCACGAGGTTTCTTCCCGTCGCGCATATCTCCTACGAGACTGAGCAACTGCTCTATGTTATCGGTCTTGTTGCCATACTGCTGCAGATAGGCAGTCAGCACCTCCTTGAGATACTGTTCAAGCCACTTCACCTGAGCCGCAGCGAGAGGATAATTGATGTCGAGTGGCAGGTCAGAACAGTCCTTATAGCGGATGGCAGCAATATCCTTTGCTGAGGCAAGACTATCGAAAGTGATGTCGGCAAGCTGCTTCTGGTGAAGCTCAGACATAAGTTGGACAGCCGAATGGAGTGAGTTCAGAGGCACGTTCTGATAGAGAGCGACGAACGCTTTCTTGCTTTTCTCGTCGATACACTTTCTGTCTGCAAAGATTCTCTGCCACTTATCGATGTCCTTTTTCTGCTTAAGGCTGAGCTGACGGAGGTAGTCAGCGTTGAGATAGGCAGAGAAATCGAACTTGACATTCTGCGGAAAGAGGAACGAATAGTCCTTGCAGTCGCTGTAGAGATATGCTCCGATGGCACGCTCACGGAGCGTATTGAGCTGTGCTTCAGAGTAATTCATCTTCGGCATCATGCCCTCCATCACTGCGTCTAAAGGCCAACGAAGCGATGCTTCGCGCTCTTTCTCAATCATGCTAGCCTGAATGGCGGCAGGCATTGTGTTCAGAATCTTGCGCATATCAGGCCAAGCCACGACGCATACCTCTTTTATATTATGTGCCAACAGCCATGTCTGCCACTCTTCAGGAGTCAGAGCCTCTGGTGCTTTGCCTACGATGGCGTCGTATTTTACATATCCATCAGAGAGCGAAGCCATAGCATCGGCAAGCGGAATGAGTGCTTCCCCTGTGCCCGGCAGATGCGTTGCAAGACGCTCCACGACGTCCATCCGGACGTTGTTTGTGCTGTTCACAGCCTTCTCCCATGTTGTATCGACAGCGTCTGCAGGCACAACGAAGTCAGAATTGGCAACGTATGCCATGACCATCACATCGTCAAGCACCTTCTCATGGTTCTTATCTACGCAGACGCCGAAGCTGACATAGCGTGCAATGCTGACAGGAAGTGACTCTATAGCCTCGGTAATCGTGCGGAAATAGTTGCTGTCAAGCACTCCGTTATCCTTAAACTCGCTGCTTGCCTCAATGCTGATACACAGGCGTTTACGATTGAGCATGGCAGTGAGGATGAGTCCTGCAAGAGCCTTTGCCTGCTGACTGACGGCAGGGCGAGACGGTGTCGGCAACTCGGTTTCTGCTTCGACACGCTTACGTTCTGTAAAGACATCGATGCGAGGCATAGCTGCAAAGAGGGCGCTGAGCGGCATCCAGGTCTGAGAGATGCCGTTGAGCTCGGTTCTATCTACCTCAAACGCAGCGCGATAGGTATATGAACGTGCGTTCGAAGCATCAGCAACCTGACTGCCCTGAACATGAATCAGCATGTACTTATCCACGTCAGCGTAGTAGCGCCAGATGGCAGTGGCGTAGTCCTTCGACAAGCGTGGAGGCGTGTCATGGAAGAAACCGTTGATGGCAGCAGCACGTCCAGAGTAGTTGGACGAATAATACAGGGTGCCGTCGCCGAGCGAATTGGCGAACGAACCGTATGCTATCTTGTATATATTTATCTTTGACATAAACTTGAATTTGATGCAAATATTGTTAGATGCAAAAGGGGGCTTTTGTAAATCAATAGGAAACGGCGAGTGAATCAATGCTTTTTGGAAGGTGATTCAATGCTTTTCGGAAGGTGAATCAATACCAATCGCTAAACGCCTTATTTTAAGGCTGTTGCGAAACGTCTGAAAATCGTATTCCCATCATGTAGAGAAGTAGCGGGTCGGAGGTGCGTGTACCCCACGGAGTGACACCGTTTTGCGTCAGTATGTCAGCCAGAAGCTGGCACGTTCCGAAGCACATCGGCTGGACTCCGTTGCATGCTGTCTCGAAGTGGAAAGAACGAATGCGGTCCGTACCTTTATAGACGAATCGGGAAACGTCTGCCGAATCGTTGGTGTAGATGTTGAAATCGGCGTCGATAGGGGTGGAGGTGAAATAGACGTGAGGTGGCATCGGTGGGCGAACTCGGGAGCGGAAGATGTCGCGAATGGTGTCAGCCCGCTTCAGCGAACGCTTGATATTGCCTACGAGACCTCCCTCTTCCGACTTGACAAGCATCTGCCAGAAACCGTGTCCCATATCTGCTCCGAAGCGTGTGGATAGGTGTGTCTTGAGCGACATGCCCGTAAGGCTTCTGCCGTCAGATGGGTCGGTATCGACGTAATGGCCCGTTGCTTCGCCCGATGGGTTGTAGCCATAGAGCTCGTTGAGCATCGAACGCAGGAAGAGCGAATAGAGTTCGTCGCGCTTTGCCTTAGGATTCTTTGCCAGATAGTCCTTGAACGACTTCTCTTTTGAGCGCAAAAGGAAGTCCGCTCCGCGGAAGGCGAGGTAGGCATTGGGATGGATGTCGCTCTCGTGTTCGATGAAATTGCTGACCTGAGTGATGAGACTCAGAAACTCATAGCTGTCTCCGGCAGTGCTGTTGTCGCCGATACTCGGTTTGAAAAGCTTGTCGCATAGGATGACATCGGTGGCTTGCTGGCTGTAAAGCAGTGGATAGAAGTACAGGAAGATGTCGTTAGCATCGTAGTCTTCGTATGCCAAGCCGTGGAAAACGTATGGCCAGAGGGTGCGCAGGGTTGACATTACGGAGTCGGGTTCTATCTCGAAGAATCGTGATATCAGTGTCTTTCCCGTGATGTCCTTTGACTTCTGACGCACGTATCTGTCGGCAGCGAGCTGGCCGTAGAGGTCGTATGCGTTCAGGTAATTGCGGCGTCGGTACTCCTCGTCAATCTCCACCGGCTGCATGTTGATAGGCAACTCGATGGCGTGGCTTGTGCGCATGAGAGGCGAAGGTTCAAGAATCAGACGCTCGCGACCTGCCGGATTGGTGTATTTTGTTAGCACAAAGACGCCTTTTCCGACAACGCTGATGGCTTTTTTTAGACCGAAATAGAGGTTGAGGCGTGCTGCATTCTCGCCAAAAGCCTCGCCGGGGATGTTCAGGAAGTCTATGTGCAGGCTTCTCAAAAGGCGCGGATGACGCAGCACAGCGCCATAGTGGTTCTCCTGTCGGCATGCATATTTCTCCGTCTGTCGCATACCGCCGTTGCCAGTGTTGGTGGTTTCGAAGAAGAAAGAACCAAAGCTGCTGTGGGGCGCATTTAGCGGAAGGGGTTCGAGAGTGAATCCCATCTGCCGGAATGCTTGTATGAGGTCGGAGAGCAAATATGTCTTTCCGCTTGATGGTGCGCCAATGATGGCCCAACGTAGTCGTTTCATTGAAACCTTGGTTAGAATTTGTTCTAGTGTTGATTTGGACTACTGGTCGTTCATAGTCTGTGCCAGAAGTTCGCCGTATAATGCTCGATCCAGCTTATCATGCTGTGCAAGGATGTCGAGACAGAGTTGGTATGAGCCGAAGCAGATGTGTGAACCACAATACTCAAAGTGGCGAGCGTCGCCTTGTTCGTTGTCGTTTATGAACTTGTTTGGCTTCTGCGGGTCGTTGCGATAGATGACGAAGTCGTTTGTAATCGGTGTACATGTGAAATAGACATGTGGCACAATGCAGGTCTCACCAGTCTTGATTGGCACGCTGTTGATGTCAGGATAAGAGTAGTTGAGCAGCTTGCAGAACGAGTTTCCGGTAGTACCGATGTGGCTCTTGAGAGTCGATTGGAGTGAGCCTCCGTCTATTGTGCGGCCGGAATGGCTGTCGATGTTGAGGTGTTTCTTCTTCAATTGCTCGATGTTGTTGGTTTCTGGCTTGAAGCCAAGAAGTTCCTTTGAGTCGAGAAGCGAATCGGTAGGGGCGGAGTTGTTGCAATAAACATGATGCCAAAGGAGGTAAGAGAACATCGAATAGTGGGCGTTTCGCATCTCCATATCCTCGTCTTCTGTATCTGGATCGTTGTGTATTGTCTTTGAGATACTACAGTATGCTTCTTCCTTTCCCTGCATAAGGAAGTCTGCTCCGCGGAAAGCGAGATAGACACTTGGCTTCTTCTGTCCGTCCTGATTGAAGAAAGAGACGATCTGATCGCACAGCATCGGGAAGTTGATATTGCCTTTTACACCCTTGTCTCCTTCTGGAAGGAACATCTTGTCGCATACGACCATGTCAGTGGCCTTATGGCAATAATTCATGAAATAGAACGCATTGGCTATCGGACGGAAGTCTTCGTGGTCGGCGATGCCCTCGATGTGGAGGCGCGATGCTACTGCTCCGATGCTGGCAATGGCAGAATCGACAACGGTGTTGCTGATGTTGTTGAGGAGTTTCTTGCCTGAAATGTTCGACGATTTGCTGGTTTCGTGGTAGCCTTCAGCACGTAGTTCGGCGAAGATCTGACGCCAATCCATGTAGTTGAGCTTACGCGACTCAGGGTCGATCTGTGGATATGAGTTCTGCTTTGCATCACGAATCTCATCGGTAAGCTGCTGAGTCATGTGGCGAGGCTCTACGACATACTTCCTCTCTCCTGCTGAATTTTCCCACGTAATGAGGCGGAACATACGGTTGCCTGCCTGTCCTCTGAGTTTGGAACTGAGTGCAAAGTAGAGTGTAATGGCTTTTTCGTCGCTGAAAACTTCACCAGGGATGTTGAGGAAGTCTATCTTTAACGGGTCTCCATCCTTCTTCATCTTGGTGCCATAGTGGTTCTCCCATCGGCAGGCATATAGCTCTGTCTGAGTGCTTTCGCGTGTATCAGCATCGTATTTTGACGTTGGTTGATACACCATTTTATTGTCAACGAGTTCGTAACTGTTGTAGCCCATGCTGGCGAACGACTTGATCATGTCGGAGATGAGATAGCTTTTGCCGCTCGAAGGAATGCCAATCACAGCGAGATGTATAATGTCATCGCCAACGATGTGGCGCCAAAGGTTTTTGAAAAAGGTGAACATAGGTTTGTTGGATTATCGGGTAATGTTTAACGTTTAACGTTTAATGTTTAACGGTTCTTTGGGGTAAGGTTTAACGGTTAATGTTTAATGTTTAACGGTTTTTTGGGGTAAGGTTTAACGTTTAGGGTTTAATGTTTAACGTATTCTAATCTTCTGCCTGTGGATTTGCTGCCAGACGCTTGTCCTTTTTTAGCGTTATGGCTGCCATAAAGGCGAGAAGGAAGGCTGTTTCCAATGCTTCGCCCACGGCGTCAACACCAAAACCAGGGTTCAGACGACCAGTGAATGGCAGGCGTCCGAGGTAGGAAAGGTAGATGTAAAGGCTCGTTCCTATCCACATAAAGACGGCAAGCAGTCGCCATTGCATGGCTTTTGTCAGCAGACTTGAGCGCCCGTTATAGGAGAAACTGTAGTGAATCACCATGATGAGGAGGCAGAACATGAGGATGAAATAGACCATTGTGGTCATGAAAAGACCGTAAGATCCGAAGAAAGCGATTGGCACACTCAGGTCGTTCAGCACAACAGGAGACTGTCCGGTGCTGACAGACGAGTGGAGAAAGTGTGAATCGTTGGACAGCGGATCCTCTCCATCGTTGAGCTGCATGTAGTGACTCATGACGACCATGAACTCGGAATCGCTCTCAGAATAGCGGAATCCAGACTTCTGAAGGTCAGTGAAGTTGGAGAAAAGCATGATGCGTCGCGTCATGCGGCTATAGTCAACGGACTCCGTATTGACGAATTTGCTGCACACGGTAGGCAACATGAAGGCGAGAATTACTACGGCCACGATGGTGTATCGTACCCAACGGCGCTCCTTCTTCTGCTCTTCGTTGAGGCGAATGAGCATGGTTCCCGGGCGGAGAATGACGAAATAGAAGCAGAGAACGGCCATGAGGAAACCGAGATAGTTGGTCATATAGCCATTGTCTGCCATCATCGCACCGAGGATATAGGCAACGGAGATGATGAGCATCTCTGTGAATACCTTATGGCGTGGCAGGGCTTCTGCACCCTCAGCGTTGGTAACGGCGAAGCGTACGCTGGTCAGGGCGCGGGTGAGTCCTAAGATAACGCCGAGCGTAATGAAGGCTGTGCCGAAGTTGCCCAATGCGCTTCCGGCAATGGCGAGAAGCAGAATGAGCACCAGATGGCCAGGGAACAGGGTGCGAATAGCTGCAAGGAAGGCATCGTGGACAAAGTCAAGGAGCAACACAACAAGCATAAGTCCGAGGAGAGCGGCCACGACGAGGGTGCTGTCAGCAAAGAAATGAACCAGCACAGCGAGCACTAACAGAACGCCGGAAGCAGGCAAATGGCTCTTGACATCCTTGATATATTCATTCATGTCGTACTTCTTCTTTCGCCTCTGAACGGTGATTTCCTCTTTGTTTCGTCCTGCAATGAGGTGGTCAATGTAGCTGTTTGTGGCCTTTGCCCATGACGTTGCAGCTAACTTCTGACGCAGATTCTTCCACAAATCGAACGCCCAGCTGTAGAGACTGCTGCCGAAAAGGTAGAGGAAGAGCAGGATAACGAGCATTGCTCCCTCAGTGGTGATGAGGGCATAGCATATCGTGCGGTGATTGTCCTGTGTTCCAAAGGCAGTTGAAGAGAGCCAGTTGTGTGGGAAATAGCCTATCTCTCTTGGGAAGTAAGAACGGATAATGCCGTAGCTGATTTGTGAATCGGCAATGCGGAAGAGTGTGAAACACAGTCCAATGAATATCGCTGTGAGTACCGCCCAAGTGGCATAGCCACGATGAATGCCACGCGAATGGCGGCGGCGTGACTTCTTTCCGTAGTTGGTAATGCCGTAGTTGATGATGAGCATTACGGTGAAGAAGAGCAGCAAGAGCATTGATGTGTTGAACGGAGTGATGCCAGTTAGCTTCTCAAAGTATGGGCACGTGTAGCTCAACTTCAGCGCTATCATTGACTTACAGACGGTGTATGCGAAGCCTATCCATAGAAGGATGGTGACGTAGAGTGGTAAATCGCGCAGCTGACGTGAGTTATACACATCGCTGCCAATGGTTCCTCGCTTCACCTTCAGTGGGCTAAATGGGCCTAATATAATAAAGGTGAGCAGCAGAACGACGATGAACGGCAGCAGGATGTAATGCAACATGAAGCTCGTATTGATATAGCCTGCGCGGCAATCGAGCACGGTCGAGCCAGAGTGAAGCTTCACTTTGGTGAGCGAAGGCACAAAGAACGACGAAGGAGATGTAGGCACTTCGACCGTTGTATTATCGTTATCGCGGAGCGAAATGCTGCTTCCGTCCTCGCTGAACTCAAGATTGCAGATGTCCTGGCTTACTGTATGAGAGAAGTAAGGAAGGAAAATGTCGCTGTTGGAAGGGAAGGAAAGGTCTGACTGACGGAACGTTACGACGTTGCTGGTCTTAGTGGCGGCATGGCGAAGACTATCGATGCTGCCCACGTATCCTACAGCCTTAGGCATGCAAAGAGTGGCAACGCCGTCCTTCCAGCGTAGCATTATGTGTCCTGCTCCCCATTTTGTGGTGCGGACGGTAGGTTTCATCACGTAGTTGACACCTGCTATCTGGAAGTAGCCCTTTGCATTACTGTCGTCCTTATAGCAATAACTGCCAACATTAAAGAACTGCACCTTGCAGTTGCTTTCATCCACTGTGCCCGAGCGTTGGTAGCCCTTTCCGTCGATGGTAGTATGTGGATCAAGGATGACGAGGAGTATTTTGCCATTGTTGTTCTCAAGGAACGAACGCAGAGAAGGATATTCCGTCTCTGGATCGGGCACAGAAACGCTCTCGTCCTTGGTGTCCTTGCCTCTCAGATCGTTATAGACAATGAAGTTTCGCAGCATGACATCCTTCTGCTTACTGAAGTCTTCCCAGCAGTTCCAGATATCGTTGCCATGCAGCGTTATGTGGCGTGTCTGCTTCTTTCCATTGCCATTGACAGAAGGAATGCTGACCTCGATGGTCTGGCCGGCATCGTTTTTGACCTCGAAAGCGTTAGGATTGGAGTTGTTGACCTTAAAATACTGCAGCGTGTCCTTATACTCCGGATTGACCGTCCACTGGCATTGGCCGCCGGTGTTGGTTACGGTTAAATAGTTATAAGGTACACCATCGACGTTGATATCGCTATTCTGACCTATGGTGACAGACGACATTTGGCCGAGACTTACCTGGTCAATCATGAGCACAAACTTCTGAGGGATGCAGACGATGGTCATCCATGCGCACATGCACAGGCAGAGAACCACCAGCGAAAAGACAATAGCGCTGACGGCACGGGTGCCGAGACGCCACGTTGCAGGTAGCGCAAAGCTGTTGAGCCAACGGGATGAGAGGTCGGATATTTTTGCCATAGTAATCGCTTTTTTATAACAAATTGTTATTAATGCATTATTCTCCTCCCCTCGGGGAGGGTGGGAGGGGGCTAATTAATAGACCCACCTATATTGTATTGAGGTGGGTTCTATAAATTACCACCTTAGGTTTAACATATAACAGTGAGTTCGGCGTTTTGTCCTTGAAAGTTAAAAGTCAAGGATATCGAGTATGGACGAGAGAGCATTGAGGTCTAAACCATGGTCGTCAGCAAACTGCATGAGGTCAGAAACCTCGCTTTCCAGTTCGGTCGCCCGCTCCTTTATGCCGCCCTTATCGAATATTTCGTAGAAGTCGGTATTGTCCCATTCGTCCTTGATTCTCTGCGCTTGCTGTCGCAAAGCGTTGGTATAGCTGTTGACGGCGTTGGTCTTTGCCTCAGACAACTGCTGCTTCAGCTTGCTGTTATTGCTATAAGGCTCGACGTTATAGTCACCGGCTTTCGAGAAGATAGCCTCCACATCGGACATGCTGCGGCAGTTGTCGCTGCGATTGATGAAAGCCATAATCTCGTTGAAATACTTGCGAAGACGCTCACAATCGTTAAGAATCTTGCTGCGAATGCTACCCTTCAAGTGGTCACCTTGCAGCAGTCGGTCGCCTTGATTCAAGGCTTTGCGCAGCAGAGTGTTGTCCCATGCGCTGCTGTCAAACTCGTTTTTCACCGTCCGGTGCAGCACTGTGGCATACTCTTCGTATAGAGTAGTGGTGCAAGACGCTACGAGAGTGTCGGAGAGAAGCGGCGAACCGTCGGCACGATTGATGCGAGACTCCTTGTTAATATCGTTAAGCAGCAAGTCGAATGCTGCCGTACTGCTCTCCCATGTGCCCTCAGTTATGTCCTCTTTGACCTTATTCATGAAGTACTCTCGATAGTCAAACGGCACGTTTTTCTCAGTAGGCGGCAGGACATCCGGCACGCAAAGGCGGAACAATCCATATCCGGCGAAGCCTAAAACAAAGGAGAACACGATGATGGTGAGCCATCCATTGCCGAAGGTCAGTATGCGTTCGAGCAATGATTTCTGTGCCTGCGACTTGTTGAGGATGACGTTCATGAGATGGCGTGCTGGCGCATGGTCGGTCTTAACGATGCTCCTGTAGCGGACATCGCCTATGGAATAGACGATAGGCGTGGCTCCATAGATGCCCTTGGAGTAGCAGATGTTGCGCACACGCTGCCAAAGCGAGGGCTGTCCCATGGTTATCATGGTCTGCGCAGCTTCATCACGGTATTCGCGAGGCACGCGATACATGGTGTCAGACTTAGTGACGAGGATGTAGATACCGTTGGTTTTGTTCTTTATAACACCAGTAGAGTCCAGATAATCGATGATGGAACGTATCTTGCGTGACTGCTCGTCGATGGCGAAAGCAGGGTTTTCGTTCTCGTCGGAAGGGTCGATACAGAAGATGTGAATCTGGTCTTGTGGCAGGTCGATGATGCCCTTCGGAATGCGATCGAGTCCAGACGGTCCTTCCATCGGCACTTCAAAGAAGGTGATAGGGTAGGAGCGCGAGAAGATGCCGTGCCTCTTCTTGACCACGATGGATGCACAACAGTTATGGCCGATGGCTGATTCCGGATTGATGATAGTGCCTCCGACGTTGTCGTCCGGTGCCATTGCGAACATGTCCTGCAACCCTTTGTTGCGATTTCCGTCAACCTTCATGTTGAGTTTGCTATTTCCCTTGACGGCAGCAAGCAGGGAAGCGATGACGCTGGTCTTGCCCGAACGCGAACCGCCCCACACGAAAACGATGGTCGAATCGGCAAGCATGCCGGGCTCTGCAGGCTCAAACGACGGTACTTCAGGCAGCGGTGGGCATCGGAGAATGTTCTCCAACGCCTGTCGGCCCAGTATCGTCTCGACGGCATCTCGGTTTTCCTTGCCTTGCATTACATACTGCTTTATGGCGAGAATGCTATAGGCATTGGGGTTGTTTACGAGTAGTTCAAGATTCATTCGGATAGGTTGTTGTAGGAAATGACTTGCTTTGACACACTGTAGGTGGGGTATATTAAACCTGTATTTATGCTCCCGTCTTCACCCTTCGTGTCAGAAGGTAGCACATGAGGATGCACAATGCGCAGAGAAGGGTAGCAAGGACGCTTTGGAACGAGGGTTTATGAAACTCTGTGAACAGGCTGTGGAAGGTGGCGATGACCTCCTTTGACCGCTCATGCGTGAATGGTTGCGTCTCTTCGCCTTCGTATATCGTCCTGGACATCTCGGTATATTCGTCCGCCCATGTCTCTGCTGCTACGAGCAGATGATGGATGTTCGTGGCGGTGTATATATTCCAGATGTTAGGTTGTCGGATTGTTCCGAGCCATTCGCGGCGCTTCTCCGCTGTCTTTTCGATGTTTTCCGGCAACAGCCTTCGCTCAAGACTCTCGCGTACGGTGCGTTTCTTCACGTTCTTGATTCTGTCTTTCGCGTATGCGATGTAGGTGGAATCAATCTCGCTGATGACCGTAACGGCATTGCGAACGCTACTGTTCAGCTCGTTGCGCATGTGGTATATCTCGAGGAACTTGGTGAAAGGGATGGAGCCAAACATCAGTATTGTTGCCACGACAAGGCCTGCCATGGCCTCACGATGCTTGCCTTCGCGCCGGTTTCTGATCTTTTTGCTGTTGATCATCGTGAACATAAAATAGACCAACAGGCCGACTGCCGCCACCGTGATGACAAAGCTCAGAAACCACATTCCCTTCAGTCCGTAGTCCAGACCGAGGAAAGAGCAGTAGCCGAAGGCCAGCATGGCAATGAGCGTCAGCAGTAGTGCGAGTCCCGATGTAGAGTTGTTCTGCATAATGTTTAGGTGGGTTTGTACGATGATTAACGAGTACAAAGTTACTGATTTTTTTTCTATTGTGTGTTATTTTTGCATTTTTTATGATGTAATGGTGCTGTTAAGTGCCGTTTTTCCAGCAAAATTTGGTGATATCGGATTAATTGATTACCTTTGCGCTGAAATTAAAGTAAGGATAAACGGAATGTAAATGAAGGATAACAAGATAAGTGTTGTTATAAATACTTTTAATGCGGGGAGATATCTGGCAAAGGTATTGGAGTCGGTGAAGGGTTTCGACGAGGTCGTGGTTTGCGACATGGAGAGTACGGATGATACTTTACAGATTGCGCAGAAGTATGGTTGCCGGACGGTGACTTTCGAAAAAAAGGACTATAATATCTGCGAACCGGCACGCGATTTTGCTATTCATTGCGCCACGTCAGAATGGGTTCTGGTGGTCGATGCTGACGAACTCGTGACGCCTGAACTTAGGGAATATCTTTATGCTCGCGTGGCTTCGGCAGACTGTCCGGAGGGTTTGCTTGTGGCACGCAAGAATTATTTCATGGGAACTTTCATGCGAAGCTCGTATCCGGACTATCAGTTGCGCTTCTTCAGACAGTCGAAGGTGATCTGGCCGCCTGTCATTCATAGTCGTCCGAATGTGGAGGGCAGAGTGGAAAGGATACCGCGTAAGAGGGAGGAACTGGCTCTTGTACATCTTGATGAGAACAGTGTCTTCGGGCGTTTGCGTAGGATAAACGAATATACCGAGAATGAGGTTGAGCGTAAATGGCACAAGAACTACGGCCTTTGGGCTATGTTTTGGTGTCCGTTTTACCACTTTACGAAACGCTATGTCTTCAAATTGGGATTTCTCGAGGGTAAGGCTGGCTTGATAGCGGCTGTGTATGACGGAGTGTATCAGTTTGCTGTTGTGAGTAAGATGATTGAGAAGAGGGCGAAGAAGGCAAGGGAAAATGAATAGCATCCCTGTGCTTCATGTTTTTTTGTTGGTCGGAATATGGACGAAAGGGGTGTGAAAGTCTGGCGAAAAAGTGCGTTTTGTAACGTGTTGATTATCAGTCGCTAATTGTATAGGTATTGAATCGCTTTCCGTTTCCTATTGATTCACCCGCCGTTTCCTATTGATTCACCTCCTGTTTCCTATTGATTCACTTCCTGTTTCAATACCCCCCGCCAAAGAACGGTAGCATTTCGGCCGTTTTTTGGAACAATATTAAATCGTGATACTTTACGAAACATTCTGAAAATATTGGTGTCCGGTAAAAGCCCCAAAGTGGGCGAAATTCTATAGCGTAGGGTGTAAGCCCTACGTTTTAGGCAAATAACAAAATAAAGCCCCAACGTGGGCGACATTCTGTTATATTCATTGAAGTTTATATGATGTCGCACCCTTGGCGCTCTATTACTTGGCTGCACTATTGGTAGCGCTAACGCACTACCACTCCCTCCATATAAGGGAGGGCGGGGGGAGGGTCTCCACTTTGGGGCTTACAAATTACAGTAGTTTGAAATTTTGATAGTTATATATGTTTACCGGACACCAATATTCTGAAAACCGTAGCATCTGATAAACGAAAAAGGGTGTCATCTTCGACGATGATTGTCGAACGATGACACCCTGTATTGTAAAACAGTGCGAGGGGTTACTGAGGCTGCTTGCCGATGTAAGCAAGAATACCACCGTCCACGTAGAGAACGTGACCGTTGACAGCATCAGAAGCCTTTGAAGCAAGGAACACTGCAGGACCACCAAGCTCAGATGGGTCGAGCCAACGGCCTGCTGGAGTCTTTGCGCAGATGAATGAATCGAATGGGTGTCGGCTGCCGTCTCCCTGACGCTCACGAAGAGGAGCTGTCTGAGGAGTTGCAATATAGCCAGGGCCATTGCCGTTACACTGGATGTTGTACTCACCGTACTCAGAGCAGATGTTGCGAGTAAGCATCTTCAGACCGCCCTTTGCTGCTGCGTATGCAGAAACAGTCTCACGGCCAAGCTCAGACATCATAGAGCAGATGTTGGTGTTCTTACCCTCGCGACGCTCCATCATCTCAGGGAGAACAGCAGAAGCACAGATGTATGGTGCAACGAGGTCGATGTCGATAACCTGCTGGAACTCAGCACGCTTCATCTCGTGCATTGGGATGCGCTTGATGATACCAGCGTTGTTAACGAGGATGTCAATCTGACCAACCTCTGCATGTATCTTCTCAACGAGAGCTTTTACGCCTTCCTCGTCAGTTACGTCGCATACATAACCCTTAACGTTCTCGATGCCTGCCTCTTTGTAATTAGCAAGACCACGCTCAAGAGCAGCCTCAGAGATGTCGTTGAAGATGATTGTCTTTGCACCTGCTGCAACGAATGCCTTTGCAATGTTGAAACCGATACCGTAAGAAGCACCTGTAATCCAAGCATTCTTACCTTCAAGTGAAAATGGATTTGCCATGATTAGTTGTTTAGTTGTTTTGTTGTTTAGTTTTCTGGTTATGTTGTGGTTTGGTTATTTGGTGGTTTAGTTGTTGCATAGGCCATTAAACCTAAAGCCTAATACCTACGACCTAACTCCTAACCCCTTATAACCTAAAACCAAGAACCTTATAACCTATTATATATAAAGTGCCAACATTCCTCAAACAGGAGTGTTGGCACTTTGCTTATTTAAGGATGTACTTTAATCAAAGTTTATGTGCGGTAATTACTTGTTGATGAACTTCTTACCGTCAACGATGATGAGACCCTTAGTGTTGAGGTTAACGCGCTGACCTGCTACGTTGTAAGCAGCACCGTTAGTTGTCTTAACAACCTGGATAGTCTCGATACCGTCTGTAGCGCCTGTCTTAGCAACGCGAGCGATAGACTCGAGTGGGAGGAGAGCGATACCTGTGATCTGGATATCCTTGTTAATCTCAGGAGCACCCATTACAGAAACGATGTAGTTCTTAGCTGGATCGAGGAGGAGGCTTGCCATACCTGAGCCATTACCCTTACCGTAGATGTCGCCAGGGTTAGACTGTGCTGTCTCTGGAGTATCCTCACCTGCTGCGAGAGCAGAGATAAGAACGTAGTTGCCATCAGCTGCTGAACCTGAAGCAGAACCTGTAGCGTAAACCTCGAACATAGCTGTGTTAGTAACAGCGAATGTGAGATACTTGCCCCACTGTGCAGAGATAACTGGAGAGTTTACAGAACCGTTCTTGCCAGTAACCTGGATGAAGTCGCCCTTCTGACCTGTTACAGGGTCAATGTCTGTCCAGCGGTTTGACTGCTGTACCTCAGCAGCGCCGTTGTCGAGAACAGATGTTGGGTTAACGTACTCAATCCAAGGATAAGCCTTAGCGTTGATGCATGGCTTGTCAGCACCTTCCTTCTTGCCTGTAGTAATCATGTCAGGACCAAGAACTGTCTCCTTGAACTCGCCTGCAGCAACTGCTGGTGAGTGGTACTCCTGGTGAACGTAGAGGTTAAGACCTGTTACCTGCATGTCCTTCTCAACGAGTGAGTTGATCTCTACCTGCCATACCTTAGCTGGATCGAGCTCGATAGCGCAGCAAGCAGATGCGGTGCCCTTACCGTAGATAGAACCTGGCTCAGACTGTGCTGTAACAACTGTACCGTCGTTAGCAGTAGCTGTGAGGAGGATACCATTGCCGTCAGCAGCAGAACCTGAAGCAGAACCTGTAGCGTAAACAACAACCTTGTCCATGTTAGTAACGTAGAGGTTCATAACCTTACCCCACTGCTTAGAGATAACTGGAGAGTTTACAGAACCGTTCTTGCCAGTTGCCTGGATGAAGTCGCCATGCTCGCCTGTACCAGCAGCAGGATCGATGTCTGTCCAACGGTTAGACTGCTGTACCTCAGCACGGCCGTCGTCGAGTGTAGAAGTTGGGTTAACGTACTCAATCCAAGGATAAGCCTTAGCGATAGCTGGCTTAGCAGCGCCGTCCTTTGTACCCATCTCGAGCATGTCTGGACCAAGGATGAGAGCGAAGTTCTTGCCTGCAGCCTTGATAGCGTTGTCAAGAACTGTGTTGTACCACTTCTGGCAGCCGAATGAAGAGAGACCGAACTTAACGCCGAAGTTAGCCTTGAGAGCTGCTACGTTGTTGAGATCGAGTGCACCCTCTGGCATTGTGAAGCCTGGATCAACCTCGTTGCCGAGACCACTCTCTACAGTTGAAGACTCAAGGTCGCTGAACTGGATGTTGTCATCAGCAGTGTAGTCCTTCTTGCCGTTGCCGACGAACTTGTTCTGGAAACGGAATGTGTTGTAGAAGATGTTCTTCTTAGCTGTGATAGTGATGTTGTTCTTTGAAGGCATCTGGTCGCCGAAAGCCTTGTTGCCAAATACCTGAGCAAATGTATTGTTCTGAACGTTCCACTTAGCTGTAGCGTCTGTGCCCCAAACCTTCTGTGGCTGACCGTTAGAAGCGTTGCCGAACGAAACGAATACCTTGTCAGATGTTGTACCAACCTTGTAGAAAGTGTTGTTGGTCATTGTAAGGTTCTTTACAGAACCCTTGATGTTGAGAACAGGGTTTGCAACCTTCTCAGCGATCTGAGCAACACAACCGTCGATTGTGAGGAAGTGGATAGCCCAGTTAGCACCGTTAGTAGAGAAGATGCCGTTAGAAACCTCGCGGAATGCGCAGTTTACGATAGAGATCTTGTAGTTTGCGTGTGGCCAGTTCTGGTTAGCACCAGGGTAGTTAGCCATAGTCATAAGTGACTCGTCTGCATTTGCCTCAAGAGCGACAGGAGCGTTCTTTGCAGCCTCGAGATCGAACTTAACGTTACGAACCTGCAGATAGGTCTGAGTTGCAATCTGACCTTCGTCAGAAACTGTTACGATAGCGTCACCACCCCAGATAGCAATCATCTGGTTGCCGAGGTTAACCTGTGAGTCGAGGACATAGCTCTCATGAGCATCCAGGAATACAGGAACAACTTCATACTTTGAAGAGAGCGAAGCAACGGCATCGTTAATAACGGTAGCCAGATTCTTCTGAGCATTTGCGCAGATGCAAAGCATCATAGCAAAAAGAAGAGTTGAGATTTTCTTCATGTTAGTTGAGTTTGTTTAAATTATTATTAGATATTGATATTGTGCAAAAACTTATTTTACATCAAATTTTCTGCAAAGATAGTACATATTTTTAAAAGATGCAAATAAAAACAAAAAAAAGAACGAACTTTTTTCCAAAAGTCCGTTCTTTTTAGTATTATTTTGCAATTTTCTTAATGCCACCCTGAATAAATACCTGTCCACGCTGTGGAGAACTGATACGCTGACCGTTCATGTTGAACATCGGTGCATTGGCTGAAATGATGTTGTCCATGACGATGCCCTGAATGCCATCAGTGCCAATTACGTTCGACATAAGTCCAAGTCCGCCACGCTGGTTTGCAACGCGGATTGCGTATGAAGAAGTGTCGGTATCGGCAGCTGGATAGGTGGTGTCTGTAGTGAAATCGACTACCTTTCCTCTCTTAACGATGGCATAGCAGTATGCTCCCTCGACTGCAGACCATTTGATTGAGGTGCCGTCTGAGATTACTTCTGGGGCAGAAAGCTGTGCTGTCATTGCCTGAGGATCCCATCCTGTGCCGCAGACTGCTGCCAGAGTGTACTTTGAAACGAATGTTTCGTCAACGACACATGCGTCAGAACTTGCTGCAGCCTCGCAGGCATTGATGTTACGCTTTGAAAGATCGAGCAGGTTGCCGTTGGCATCCTTCGAACCGTATTCATGGAAACGGCATACGAGATCCTTCGACATGTTTGTCCATCCTGCCTCCTGTGGCATAATCTTGAATGTTGTATTGATGTATGTACAGTGTGGAGACTCGTTCCAAGGGCGACCGAGTGAATACTTGTTTTCCTGTGTTTTAGCATCGCCGTCAATGGTACAGTTGTTGAAAACAAATCCCCAGTTGCTTGCGCCTGAATGTGTGTTAGGAGCAGTAATGACGTTGCCACCGCTGCGTGCGTTTACGAAGAGCTCGCACTCGTTGAAGTAAACAGAACCATCTCCGCAGATGAAGTCAACGGTACCTGTAATCTTCGATGTCTCCCAATATGTGTGCTGGTCGCCCTTGTTAGCGTAGTATGTGTCCTGATTAGACAGAAGAGTCACATTCTTATATGCATTGCGTGTGCCCTTATCCTGCAGACATACTGCGCGTCCGGCAAAGGCAGTGGTAGGAGCACCATAGTCCAGACGGTTCAAAAGGGTGAGATCCTGCATATAGACATTAGTTGCATCGCTGTTGATAAAGAGTGTAGCAGTTACGCCGATGCCTTCCTCGAGTGGAGTGTTAGCAATGATAGTTCCTTCCTGGCTTTCTCCAATGAGCGATACGTTCTTAGGAACGCTGGTCAGACAGGTGTTGCCTAAGTCGTAGAGTCCATCATGAAGGAAGATGCGATAGTTGCTTGCTGTTGATTTAGCTGCTGCCTTGAGGGCAATCAGAAGTTCCTGAGCGTCGCGGCATTCTGCATCATAAGGCGAACCTTCCTTAAAAACGTCAGTATAACTGCTTATGGCACGGAAGTTGGCTGTGAACGATGCGTCGGCAACAAGCTTATGTGTGAACGACTGATTGCGTGTTACTTCATTGCCATTAGCATCTGTCCAGTTTATGAAAACATAGTCAGCGCCTGCCTTTGCAGTAACCTTTATCTGAGTGTCTTCTACAAACTCTGTACCTACAGGTGACTGAGTGATTGTGCCACCATCAGCAGGCTGGGCTGTAGTTGTGAAGCTATACTTCGTTGCATCCTGAGCTGTACCTTCCCATGTGCCGTTAAGTACAACGTTTCTGAAACCAACCTGCTTTGTGTTTCCTAAGTTGTAAACGTAGATGCGAATACGAATTGCGTCAGCCGAGAGCTGAGTATCTGTCAAGTCGAGTGTTACTTTTGTTGCACCCTCAGCATTGTTGTCACGATTAGGAACAACGCCTGTTTTAAGCATTACCTCATCGGCATCGCCTACTTTCATACCAACATCCAGCTTACCGCCATCGGTGCCGAAGCGCATGGTATTGAAAGAAAGGTTAGAAGGCTTGAATTTGATACCGTTAATAGGCTGAAGTATGAACTCAACAACATGGTTTTCATCTGCCTTGCTTATCTGTGCGCTTGGCTGAACAGCAAAATAATCAATCTTGTTTACAGTCTTCTTCATTGTACCAGAGAAACCTGAGCCGACAGCAGCAGATGCAATGTCAAAGATATTAACATCCTTCAGTTCCTTGTTGCTTTCGTCATACACCTTCTGAACGCCTTTTTCTGTCAGCACTCCGTTGAAGGTATAAGTGACGTTAGCCTCACCAGAGCCAGAAGCACCGGCAGCCTTCTCAAGTACAGGCTTAAGCGTTACGTTGCTGTCGAAGGTTGCTGTGGCAGCAGTATAAGTGTTAGTTCCATCGCTCCATCCCATGAATGTGAAGCCGTCCTTCTTGACTGTAGGGAGCGAAACTGCTGAACCTGCAATGAGAATAGCAGGTTTCACACCGTCGTAATCAAATGTTACGGTGATTACTGGCTTGAGATTAGTGCCTTCAGCAATACGGTATGTCTTGCCAGCCTCATAGTAAATGCCATCGCCAACATAGCCAGAGTAAGTCTTTCCGTCAACAGTTGCAGCAAGCAACTTATCCTCACCCTTGATGTCAGGCTGCTCACTGGTCTCATAATCAGTCTTCTTGATAGTGCCATCGGCAATGCCGTTGAGGTACTTTTCAAGGTTTGTGTAACCATCACCAGAGTCAGTTGCACCGTCGGAAGCATCGTTCTTGTTCAGTCCTTTTGCATCCTCGTAAGCATCAGGCATACCATCGCCATCAGTATCAACTGCATATTTGTCACCATCCTTCATGCCAAGGAAAGGATAATTGTTGTAAACCTTGCCTGCAGCCATATAGATACCAGGAGTCTGGAGAGCAATATCGTCTGGCGAATCAATAATACCCTTATGACCACTGCCACAAGAAGCATAATACTTAGGGAAGATAGTACCGGCAGCCTCATTAAGCAGACGGCGGTCAACCTCATCGTAACGTGGCAGCGAAGCGCCAGCCTTTGTGGTAACCGACTTAAAGGCGCTCTCTGCGCTTTCATACTGCAGACCACTCAGTTCGTAAGGAATCTCCTTCATAATATTATTTGCTGGCAGTCCATACAGACCCTTTGTGTTGTCAGCATTAGTAGCCTTTGCAGCGTCAGCAGTCCAAGGAGCATATGTTCCGCTTTCCTCAAGCATATTGCCGTTGGCATACCACTCACCGTAAGTTGCTGTTGGGTTGTTGGCATCCTTAGTAGAAGGCGAAGCAAAGTATGTACCTGCGTTGCCAGTTTTTGAAGAAGGACCAGGACGATAGAAGTTATTGAGCAGGTAAACACGGTTGTAACCATTTACGCCTGCCTTCATTTCGCCACCATATATAGCACCTGTCGAACTCCAGTTGAACACTACGTTGTTTGCAAACTCTGAGTCAACATTCGTGTCATGGCCATATCCGGCATCGCGAGCACCATTGAATCGTGGCGAGCGCGAGTGGCTATTGGTAATGAGAGTGTGGTGCATGGTAGAGTGTTCGCCACCCCACTGAGCAGCGTAGGCACGTGCACCCTTTGAGTTCTTAGAGCTATAGAGACCTTCGCCAATAATACACCACTGGACGGTAGTATATTTCGAGTCGTAGGCAGTGAGACATTCCTCCATTGACCATGTAAGGGAGCAATGGTCAAGAATCACGTTCTTCACGTTCTCAATGTCCAGACTGGTCATGGAAGTGTTAGGAATGTCACCAGCACGGAATCTTATATAGCGTATGATGACGTTATCCTTGCTGACGTATGTCTTATAACCAGCGAGGCAGATGCCACCGCCAGGAGCCGACTGTCCCAATATTGAGACATCAGGATACTGGAATTTCAGTTCGGAAGTAAGATAGATAGTGCCACTTACTTTAAAAAGAATGGTACGAGGCTTGCCACCATTGTCATGACGCAAAGCCCAGCGCAGCGTTCCTTCTACAAGGTTTGAGTCCGAGCAATCGTCAAGACGAGTAACGTAGCACACCTCTCCTCCGCGTCCGCCTGTTGCGTTTTTGCCATAGCCGTCAGCACCAGGGAAAGCGATTTGCTGTGCTCTTGCGTTCATGGAGAAGCACAATGCTGTAAGGATAATGATAGTGGTTAGTATTCGTTTCATTAGTCTTTGTTGATATAGTTTTTGTCGTTAGTCGGTTGATCGAGTAAGAAAATGCATGTCAACATGTAAAATCAGCGGAATACCTTTTTAAGTATTATTCCGCTGATTATACCTTTTATTATTATTAGGTGTGCACAAACCGCCCTACATTAGAGTGGCATTCAGGGTGCAAACCTTAGTTTGTATTACTGGATAGTCTTTACACCGTTCTTGATAACGATGCCCTTGTAGTCAGCACCAACCTTCTGACCAGCAATGTTGTAGATGCCGTTGCTCTTCACAACCTTATCCATTGCAATCTCCTGGATACCATTAACACCGTCGCCACCGTATGCTGCGATAGGCTCTGCAGAGAAAGCCTTCATCGTTGGGTCGCCATTGCCGTCGCAGTTTGTGTTAAGGAACTCAGAAGCAGCACCGTCAGTTGCAGAAACGAGTGCATAGCCTACGAGGTAGAAGTACTGCTTGATGTATGGGCGAATGATTGTCTCTGGGCTCCATGGTGCCTTCTCGCCTACCTTATCCTTCCAGAGGTTGTAGCCAGTTGCACTGTAGATAGGTGTCTCCTGATCTGCTGAATTGTGGTCAGCGTATGCTGAGGTGTCTTCCTTCTTTGCGAAGTAGTAGTTTACGGTAGCCTCTGTCTGGTCAGCGGTGAGCTTAAGGTCGAGGTAGTCATCCTTCTTATTCTCGTTGAGCTGATCGATGTAGTCGAGCTGGTTGTTGAGGTTATAAACGAGCTTGAAAGGCTGATCGCATGTTACGTCGTGTACATCGTAGCCACTTGCCTTTGCTGCATCCTCCTTCACAGTCATGTTCATGAGCTGTGGAGCGTAGATAGCGTCCTTCTGAACAGGATTTGGAGCATACTCGTAAAGTGTTGATGATGTAACCTTTGTGTCACGGAATGCCTTATTGGTCATCTGTGTGCCGTCAGCGTTCATGTACATAACCTGCAGACGACCCTGACCGTAAACGCGTCCGTTACTTGGATCGCCGTAAACGTATGTGCTCTTTACGCACTCGTTAGGGATCGGAACGAAGTAGAGAACAACCTGCTTACAGTTTGTGAAACCTACAAGTTCCTTTGTCTCACCGTCAGCAAACACCTCGCCACCAAGGCAGAGCTCGCCGTCAACGAAGAGTCCGCGGTACTGTCCAGCCTTAATCTCGAAGCCTGTTGCCTCGTCCTTGAAGTCCTTGCGCAGAGTGTAACGGATGTTCTGCTTTGCACCATGGAGGTCAGAAGTGCCAGTGCCGAAAGACAGAGGAAGACCAACCTTCTTCAGAGACTTCTGCAACATGTTGTCGTTGTAGTATGTAGTGACGTCTTCTTCTTCATCGTCACTGTACTTGACAAACTGGCAATCGTCGGTTGTATAAACAACCATCGTCTTGTCAAGCTTCTTTGTGAAAGGTGTCTGGGCTGACACTGATGCTGCCAATGTGAGTGCAGCTGCAAGAGTAAAGATTTTCTTCATATCGTATTTGTTTAGTTAGTTGAATCGTTGTTTGTAGCACATATTTGGGGACAAAGTTACGATTTTTTTCCATAATACAATAATAATAAATAGAAAATGTTGTGTTAAAAAATCATAACAAATAGTGTTTTGGCTTATGTTTCGTGATGAGTATGTACTCAGGTCCACTGTTTTTTTAAACATGGAGGCACAGAGAACACAGAGTTTACAGAGGTTTTTAGAGTTCTATGCAGTACGTTTTTATTCCGCATGGAACTTAAAATAACTCTTTCTTTGCTATGCTTTGCGCCACAATCCAGCCCATACTCCATGCTGCCTGAAGGTTAAATCCACCGGTGACGGCATCGACATCGAGCACTTCGCCTGCAAAATAAAGACCGGGATGTTGCTTACATTCGAGAGAATTGAGACTGATATTACTGGTCGAAACACCTCCGCAGGTTACAAATTCGTCCTTATACCTGCCGCGTCCGTTGATGTGATAGATGTCATTTGTGAGCAAAGATGCCAGTCGGTTCATCTGTTTCGGTCCCACTTCCTGCCATCTTTTCGTCGGCATAAGCCCTGCTTTCTGCGTAAGATACTGCCAATGTCTGCTCACCAACCTGTCGGGATAGACCGACGAAAGCTGCTTCATACCGTTGGATTGCTGCATACTGCGCAGCAAATCAAGCACTTCCGGTTCCTTCATCTGCCCAAACCAGTTGACGCTAACGTCAGCAATATAGTCATGTTCGGCAAGGAATCTTGCACCGTGAGACGACAGTTTCAGCGTGGCAGGGCCGGATAATCCCCAGTGAGTGATAAGCAATGGTCCTGCCGACTGCAGTTTTGTGCCTGGTATGCGGCACGTAACGTCGTTGACAACCGTGCCCATCAACTGGTTCAATGCCTCGTCTTTGACGTTGAAAGTGAACAGCGATGGCACAGGATTTACTATCTCCAAATCCAGTGATTGCAGGAAATTTATGCCACTCAGACGAGGAGATCCACCCGTAGTAACAACCACACTGTCAACCTGATACGCACCTTCGGACCATCGGATGCAGTAAGTGCCATCATCGTTACAGCTGATATTCTCCACCCGTGAGTGCAAACGCAGTTCCACACCAAGGTTTTTCATCAGGCGAGTCAGTGTGAGCACAATCTCCATTGCATCCTGCGACTGCGGGAAAACGCATTGATCCTCCTGTGCTACGAGTCTCACTCCCTCCTCCTCAAACCACCTCATCGTGTCTGATTGAGAGAAAACCTTCAGCGCACGCTTCATCAGTTTCGTGCCTCTCGGATAGACGCTATCCACACTCTTTACCTCGTCGAAAGTGTTTGTCAGATTGCATCGCCCGCCGCCCGTTATCGCAACCTTGGCCAGAGCCTTGCTGCCGCTTTCGAGCACTACAATCTCTGCCTCAGGCATCTGCCGCTTGAGGTTCACTGCACAGAAACAACCGGCTGCGCCGGCACCTATCATTGCTACTTTCATCGGCCTACACAATGAGCTTTGCGAGTATGAAACCGCCCACTACAAGCCATACATACAGCACGCCGGCAAGATAGAAAGGCTTTGCGCCTGCCTGCTTGAACTTATCTACAGAGGTATCGCTGCCGAGGGCTGTCATGGCGAGTGTCAGCATGAACGTAGAGATAATCTCCACGATTTTCAGTCCGCTCGTGAGCCATTCCTGACCGTCAAAGGCAGCGTGGAGACCTGAATTGACGCCTATCATGAGCAGGAAGATGAAGGCAAACCATGGAACGTTGATCTTCGCCCGCTGCTCACCGTCGGTGCCATTGCTGCGATTCAGCAGCCACGACATGGCCAGAAGCACCGGCACGAGGAGCATGACGCGTACCATCTTGGTAATGAGCGAGATACTGCCTATGTCTGGAGTGTCAGGAGTTGTCATTGCATTGCCTGCGCCAACCACGTGAGCCACCTCATGAAGGGTAGAACCCGTATATACCGCCATCTGCTGTGGGTTGAGCAATTCTGAGAGTCCCATGCGATACATGATAGGGTAGAGGAACATCGACAGCGTGCCGAAGATGACCACTGTAGATACAGCGATGGCTGTCTGGTGAGGCTTTCCCTTGGCGATAGGCTCTGCACCGAGCACCGCAGCAGCACCACAGATGGCCGAACCTGTTGACGCCATGATGGCCGTCTCACGCTCAATGCCCATCTTTCGGCCTACCCACACGCCGAGCAGCAGTGTGCATGTCACAATGATACAGTCGATAACGAGTGCCTCTACGCCAACGGCCACGACGTCCTGGAATGTCAGTCGGAATCCGTAGAGGATGATGCCGAGGCGCAACATGCGTTTGGAGCAGAACTTGACGCCTCCGTCCCACGCCTTCGGTTGGCGCGAACGTAAAGTGTTGGCATACACCATGCCGAGCAGGATGCCTATAATCAGTGAGCTGAACGACAGTGCCTTGACTGCGGGAATGGTGGCTATCCACCATGCTGCCACTGCCATTGCGGCAATGACGAGGAATCCTTTAATCGAGTCTTTGCTCATATCTATTAAGTGTTAAATGATGTCCGATAATGGTTGTATATTTAAATATGTAGTGCAAAGTTACTAATAATTTTCTGATTATGTGCCTAATTTCTTGCGTAAATGAGACTTTTTCTGTATTTTTGCACCCCGAAAGAAATAATGAAGCATACTAACGAATGAAAAAACTGATATCAACGCTCATTTTTGTGCTTGCCGTTTGTGCTGACTTGCATGCCGACGAGCGCATGTTCCACATCTCACGCAGCATCAATAAGAATTGGGTTTGCTACGATGCTCGCCTCGTTGGAGGCAAACTTGACATGAAGGACCCGGTCCATGTCTATTGGCATAACAACTCCGACAACCCTGGGCACGAGAACGAACTCTCGCTTTTCCAGCGCCAGATGGCATACGGATACAAGGTATTGAAAACCGGAAATAACGAGGTGGAGTATCGTCTGACGGCGTATAAGAAGCGTTCGCTGAAGCTGTGTAAGCGCAACGGTCACTGGGTAAGCCTCTGTACCATCAACGGAAAGCAATGTGTTTTGAAGGAGATTCAGGTGAAGACAAAGGAAGGAAACTCGCTGAAGGTCTTGTATATCAATCTCGTAGGCGTAGCCATAAGTGATGGTTCGCATCAGAAGGAAAAGATAATGAACGATTGATTCGTAGCGTCCGATTCGTCCATTTCCCATGCTTCCAGGTTACGTTAAAAAACAACCGTTTTGTGAATCAATAGAAAACGGCGAGTGAATCAATAGAAATCGGTGGGTGAATCAATAGGAAACGGAAGGTGAATCAATAGAAATCACAAAGCGAATAAATAGCAAACGGGCAACATCCTGATTTGTAATGCGTTAGCGTTACGTTCAGGATGTTGCCCGTTTCGTATGTCTCAGGCGGTGGAGTGTTCCAAAATTCCGCCCGTTTATTTTCCCCGAACGTTAACGTTCGGGAAAAGCGATATAACGAACGGCAGTTGCTTACTTCTTAGCTGCGCCCTTCTTGGCAACGGCCTTCTTTACAACCTTTGGTGCAGGAGTCTCCTCTGCAGGAGTTTCCACCTTCTCTGGAGTTACCTTTACCACCTCAACCTTGAAGATAAGAGTAGAGAATGCAGGGATGGAACCAGTGTCGCGGCCGCCATATCCTAACTCCTGTGGGATGTAAAGTTCCCATTCTGAACCCTCTGGCATCATGCAAAGCGCCTCGGTCCAACCCTTAATGACCTGTGTTGGCTTGAAGGTTGTGGTCTGAGGATTGCGCTGATAGCTGCTGTCGAAGATAGTTCCGTCGATGAGTTTGCCCTCATACTTCACCTCAACATCTGCGTTTTTGGTTGCGATAGGGCCGTTACCCTCGCGGATAACCTTATACTGCAGACCAGAAGAAGTAGTCTTTACGCCTGGCTTTGTCTTGTTTTCTTCCAGGAACTTGATGCCGGCAGCCTTCTTAGCATTGTCTGCAGCCTCCTTCAGTTCATTGAATTCTTTAGCCACATAGTTGCTTGCCTCCTCGTCGCTGAAGATAGATGCGTCCTTATCTACTGCGTCCATGAAACCACGTTTGAAGAGCTGGTCGTTGTAATTCTGATTGAATTCGCCCATCTGTTCCTTCAGTTTTGACACCATCTGAACGTTAACCATTGCCGAAATCTGTGCTGCTGCAGCCTTAGCCTGGTTCTCTGGAGTCATCGGAAGGTTAAGACTCTCGCGGAGAGCCTCTACGAATGTCTGTATGTAAGCCGAGTCAACGTCGAGCTGAGTCTTCACATACTGCATCAGACCAATAGTGTGTGCCTGTCCTGCTGCATACGAGAGCGAGTCGCTCTTTGAGCTGAGCACTACGACTTCCTTTACCGGAGCCTCTACCTTCTTGTCCTTCTTGCCCTTTGCCATGGCAGAAGAACAACTGATGCCCGCTACGAGTGCGAGCATCAGGAGTTTGATTATTGTCTTGTTTGTCATTGTTTCGAAATGCCGTTACGTTTATTACTTCTCGATGCTGATAAGCTCTATCTTGAAGTGGAGGCATGAGAATGGCTCAATCTGGCCCATCTCCTGAGCGCCGTAAGCAAGCTCCTGTGGAATCCAAACCTCCCAAACAGAACCTACAGGCATAGACTTCAGAACCTCGCCCCAGCCCTTGATAACCTGCTGTGGTGAGAATACTGCTGGCTCGTTGCGCTTGTAGCTTGAGTCAAATACAGTGCCGTTGAGCAGAGTTCCCTCATAGTGAACCTTCACGCGGCTTGTATCTGTAGGGATAGCACCTGTACCTTCCTTTACAATCTTGTACTGAACGCCAGAAGGAAGCATCTTAACGCCGTCAGCAGTCTTATTCTTTGCAAGGAAAGCTTCGCCTGCCTGCTTGTTCTTTCCGTACTTCTCCATCATCGACTTGTTCTTCATTGTGTTCATCTTCTCCTGTGCAAAAGCGCCAGCCTGATCCATTGTCATCTTGCCGTTCTTGCCAGTATAGCCGCTGATGAAGCCTGCCATGAAGTTCTTCATAGAGATAGTCTTTGTGGTATCGTTGCCGAAAATCTCTGTGTTGATACCCTTAATCATCTGGCCAGAAATCTGCTGACCAATCTGAATACCTGCGAAATAAGCTGCCTTCTTCTTGTCGTCGCCAGCGTTTACGCCCTCGTTCAGACCCTTGATGAATGCGTCAACGTATGTAGAATCAACGCCCATACGCTCTGTAAGGTACTCTGAAAGACCGTTTGACTGAGCCATACCGATAGCATAGCTGAGTGAGTCGATCTCGTTATTGAGGTCGGCCTTAGGGGTAGAATTGCCGCAGCTACCGAGTGAAAGTGCTGCGATGGCTGTCAAAGCCATAATAGAAAGTTTTTTCATCTTTTCTTTTTCCTTATTTATTGTTATTCTTAAATTATCCGAATTTATTCTCCTCCCCCTCGGGGAGGGTAGGAGGGGGCGTTACTTTACCTCGATAAGCTCAACGTCGAAGATAAGTGTTGAGTATGGAGGAATGCTTGCTCCGGCGCCCTGTTCGCCATAACCGAGGTGGTAAGGGATAAAGAGACGGTACTTTGAACCCTCTGACATGAGCTGCAAACCTTCTGTCCAACCTGCGATAACACCATTGAGTGGGAACTCGATTGGCTCGCCACGCTGGATGCTTGAGTCAAAAACAGTGCCGTCAGTAAGGAAACCCTCGTAGTGAACCTTTACGGTGTCTGTTGCCTTTGGCTGCTTACCCTGGCCCTGAACGAGCACCTCGTACTGCAGACCTGATGCTGTCACCTTGACGTTTTCCTTCTTGCTGTTCTCTGCAAGATACTTCTCGCCAGCTGCCTTAGCACTCTTTCCTGCCTCGCGGCGGCGTGCTATCTCGCGCTCTTCCTGCTTCTGGAAGAACTCGTTGACGAGCTTCTGTGCGTCCTGCTGTGACACCTGAGGCTCTTTTCCGTCAAGCATGTCCTTTACGGCTGCCATGAAATCGTTGAGATTAATATCCTGTGCACCGAGCTGTGCGAGCTGAGTGCCAATACCCATACCGAGTGAATAGCTTAGTTTATCCATTTCTTGTTTTCGTTATTTTTGTTATTTCGTTGTCTGTTCTGATTGGGGTGCAAAGTTACGATATTATTATTAATAATGTAATATATAGCGCGAAGAATTAAGATTTCTTATTAATTAGTGTTTCGTCTTTGACCTCTTGAACCCTTTGTTTCTTTAGAACTTAGCGTTTACCTTGTCCCTGTCATACTTGATGTTCAGCTCTTGGGCACGCTTTTCGTTCATATTCTTGATGGTCTTCTTCTTCGTTTCGCTTTTCTGTTTTACCAGAGTGCTTGGCTTTTGCAGGTATCGCGGCTTCTTTTTTATATCGAAATTGGCCGTGACATCACGCTTTTCCTTACACTCTATCTTGTCATCGTAGTAGTAAACGTCCTCTGCCTGTTGGTCCGTTCCATAGTCGCCGGTGTCCCATTTGCCGTTTCCGTTGCGGTCATGGATAACCATGACGTAGTACGTTCCTGGATTTACATAGTAGAATTCAGCAAGTCCTTCCTGGGCAATTACCTCGTATTTCACTGCCGATTGATCTGACAGCATTCGCACAATGTACTGACCAGTCGAGTCGTTCTCTATGTTATGGAGATAGACAAATAGCGATGAGTATTCTCCGGAGTCGCCAATCTTGATGCCGTTCTTTATCTCGTCGGTTACGTTTCCATAGATATCAACGAAAGCAGCAGAGTCAATCTCGAGCGAATATTCTACTCCCGGCCTCCATTCTCCCTTGATACAATAGTTCCGAGGAGGCAGATCCTCCGACGTTATCTGTACCGGCGACCGGTACCATAGCGTGTCTATCTTTGAATAAAGGTGTATGGCGGCGGTGTCGATGTGTGCCAACGGCGTCGGGAACTTTAGCATAACGTTCTGCGTTGGAGACATCTTCGATGGGATTTCGACCTTCGGTGCGAGTATGTTTTCTCGTGGAAGAGGCTGTGGTTCGTTACCTTTCTTACGCTCTTTCTCTGCTTTTTTCAACAGTTTTTCGCGCTCTTCGTTCTTCTTCTTCATACGTTTCTCGTATGGAACCTTAGAGAGCATCTCCAGCGTATCTGTCTGACTGACAAGGTTTCCGAGGGTGTCAGTCATCATATACGTTATCTCTACGTTGAGCGTATCTGTGTTTATGAGCGTCGTATCGCGCAGCCAGAAGGTGACGGTATCACGCTTTTGCGTTGTCTCTACTAAGAAAGCATCCTTCTCGTCGAAGTTAAGTCCGCGCAGTTTCGGCATCTCTTCCGATCCGTAACTGAAGTAAGCGCTGAAGCGATCAGGCTCAGGACGCTCCATTTTGACAAGGAAACGGTCGGTGAGTTCCTGCACAAAGGATAGCAGACAGATGTCGTCCGGAAGGTAATGGGTGTAGTTTATGCGGTCGATGCTGCGTATGTGGAGCGAGTCAGACCATATAGTGTCCTGGCGAATGTCAGGTTTGCTCGTCGGTGTTATTAAGTCGTGAGTGAACGAAAGTCGCTCGCCACGCTGCGAAAGCATAAAGTTCTGGTCGCCGTCTTCCAGCGAATAGATGCGGTAACTGCCAGGAGCGATGCCACGGATGATGAAATGTCCCGAGGCGTCTGTGCGTCCTGTGCGGAGCATTGGCTTAGTGGTGAACGCCGAATCGGCAAGGTCTGAGTACAAGCCTACCAGCTGTCCCTTGACCGGTTCGAGGTCTTCGGCGTTGAGAACGTATCCCGAAACCTCAAGCGTGTCTATTACATCGCCGGTAGAAAAGACATAAGTGAAGTTGCCCATCGGATTGCCTTCGTTGAAGTCGGATATCGCATCGGAGAAGTCGATGGTATAAGTCGTGTTGGCACGGAGCGAGTCTTTCAGGTCGATTCGCACTGATTTGCCCTTCGCATTGATATCCGGCATCTCGATTTGCGGTGGACAAATGACCACGTTCTCTGATGCATTCTCCAGCTTAATGAACTCGCTGAAATTGATGGTGATACGCTTTTGGTTGACGTTCGTAGCACGTTCGGCAGGCGAAGCGCTGATAACGCGTGGCGGAACCTCGTCATACCATCCGCCATCTGGTTGTCCCATTCTGGCACATGATGTGACTAATGCGCTAACCACGCATGCCAACAGGAATATTGGTAGCATGCATAGCACGTAGCGTATGTAGTTTCGCCTTTGCATATCTGTATTTATTGATGTTTTGTCTGTTTGTTTTTTTGACGCAGAAGCGTTAGGAATCAGTGGGTAAACGCTTACTTATTAATCTTCAGAAGCTGCTCGATGTGCTCGCGATTGTTGCTCAATCGTGGCACCTTATGCTGTCCTCCGAGCTTTCCGCGCTGCTTAAGCCAAGTGTGGAAGAGCCCCTTTCGTGCCACGACAATCTCCAATGGCTGGAGCGTAATGTCCTTGAATCGCTTCGCTTCGTAGTCAGAATTGATTTCCTGAAGCTTTGTATCAAGCAGTCGCGCAAACTCATTCATGTCCTCAGGTTCCTGAGTAAACTCAATGAGCCACTGGTGTCGGCACTTGCCATTGTCGTCCATGAAGACCGGCGCAGCCGTATATTCCAGCACCTTTGCCCCTGTTTGCTGGCACGCAAAGTCAAGTCCCTTCTCTGCATTATCCACAATCAGCTCCTCGCCGAATGCGTTAATGAAGTGCTTTGTGCGTCCAGAGATGATGAATTTATAAGGATTCGTCGATGTGAACTTTACCGTATCGCCTATGACATAGCGCCAAAGGCCACACGAAGAAGAAATGAGCATCGCGTAATTCTTGCCTGTCTCCACACCCCAAAGCGGCACAATGGTTGGTGGTTCAGGGCGTTCGTTGCGCGGAGCACTAAGGTAAGCGTTCAGCTTATCCAACTCGTCCATCGGCACAAACTCATAGAAAATGTCGTAATCGATCATCAACAGCAGCGACTTATCCTCAGGATCGTCCTGTATTCCGAAGAAACCCTCAGAAGCGTTGTATGTCTCCTCGTAGTGCATTCCCGGCGATTTGATGAGCTGTTCGTATTGCTTCCTGTAAGGAGTGAATGCGATACCGCCATGGAAGAACACCTCCAGATTAGGCCAAACCTCATCAATCGTCTCCTTGCCCGACAGCTCCAGCACTCTGAGCAGCACCGAAAGCATCCACGAAGGCACACCACTGATGTTCGTGACGTTCTTGTTCATCGTCTCGCGCGCTATTCTGTCGCGCTTCACTTCGAAGTCATTGAGCAGCGCCGTCTGCTTCTTTGGCACGCGAACGAGATTTGCCAGCGGGTTGATATTCTCAATAAGTATGGCACTAAGGTCACCGACCAGCGAGCCGTGGACATTATAATTCGCCTGATGTGAACCTCCAAGGATGAGCGCACGGCCATCAAAGATGCGCGACTTAGGATTGTTTCTGAGATAGATAGCTACCGAATCCGAGCCGCCAGCATAATGGATGTGCTGCAAACCCTCAGCCGAAACCGGGATAAACTTTGACTTATCGTTTGTCGTTCCGCTCGATTTCGCATACCACTTGATATGCCCCGGCCACAGGATATCCTTTTCGCCATGGCGCATACGGTCAATGTCCTGCTTCAGAGACTCATAGTCGTTGACCGGAACGTCCATAGCAAACGTGTCGTAGTCATTGATAGCGGCGAACGCATGATTACGTCCGAACTCCGTATCGTCTGCCCGACTGATGAGGCGTCTGAGCACATCACGCTGGATGTCAGCACCTTGGTTTATGTATTTTTGCAACTCCTGCTGTCTCTTTTGGAAGTACAGCTTTTGTGCAATACTTGTAATACTCATTTGCAGAATATTTATTGTTCCTCTTGAAAGGCAGCTGCTTCAGCGGCAGCTATTATCTCTTCGCGCGTCATCTCCTTCTTTTCGCTATTGATATCAGAGAAATCGACGTCGAAGTTAGTATTGTCGTCAGTAGTTTTTGGCTCTTCGCTCTTGCTTTCTGCTATTATGAAATCCTGCTCATCGACCTTCTCTATGTCTGGAGCAGCCATAACCGGCATCTCCTCCATCTTTGTTCTGTTGGTCTTAGCCTGGAAGATGCTGTCGCAGAACTTCTGTTGTTTCCTCAGCATCCTTAGTGTATCTTCCGACGCATGCTGCTGAGCCTCCTTCTTTGAGAAACCCTTTCCGGAGCATGCCTCTATGCCTTCGAGCACACACATGTATTCAAATACCGGCGAGCCATTGCTGTCCTTCGTCTCCGACAGGCAGCGGAACTCCATCTGAACGCGGTTTTTCTGTGACCATTCTATCAGCTTCGACTTGAAGTTGACCTCCTTGTAAGCCACCTTGTCGATGTTGACCAGCTTGGAAAGAATCTGCTTCTGCATGAACTTCATGCACGCATCGTAGCCATGATCAAGATACATCGCACCGACGAGCGCCTCGAAAGCGTTGCCACCCATGTACGAGTTATGGCTTGCGGTGCGTCCGCTTGAGAGGATAAGCTTAGTGATGCCCATCTCCTTTGCCAGTCGTCCGAGTGTCTCACGCTGTACAAGCTTCGAGCGAGTGTTGGTCAGGAAGCCCTCGCGCTTGCCTGGAAAGTGCTCATAGACAATATGTCCGACGGTAGCATCAAGCACAGCATCGCCAAGGAACTCCAGACGTTCGTTGTTGACGGGGCGGCCCTTGGCGTTGCGGTGCGCCACACTCTTATGCATCAGCGCCAGCTTGTAGAGGGAGATGTCGTGAGGCAATACCCCCAGTATTTTGTATAATTCTATATAAAGCTCCTTGTCTTTGCGGAACGGGAGTTTTATTCTGTCTATTATATTCATATAATGTGCAATTACTAATTGCAAATTACGAACTACCAAGCTGCCCCTATCCGTAATGCAGAGATGGAGGAAACTTAGTAATTCGTAATATGAAATTCGTAATTAATCGTTGTATTTCTTGAAAATCACACAAGCATTGTGTCCACCGAAACCGAAGGTGTTAGACAGTGCTGCGCGAACTTCACGCTTCTGAGCGGTATTGAATGTGAAGTTGAGGTTATAGTCAAGCTCTGGATCCTCGTCGCCTTCCTCGTGGTTGATAGTAGGAGGAACGATGTCGTTCTTTACCGAAAGGATAGAGAACATAGCCTCAGTAGCACCTGCGCCACCAAGCATGTGACCTGTCATTGACTTGGTAGAAGAGATGTTGAGCTTGTATGCGTGCTCGCCGAATACGTCCTTAATAGCCTTAGCCTCAGAGATATCGCCAACGTGGGTTGATGTACCGTGAACGTTGATGTAGTCGATATCCCCTGGCTTCATGCCTGCATCCTCGAGAGCGTTCTCCATAACGAGCTTAGCGCCGAGACCTTCTGGGTGAGATGCTGTGATGTGATGAGCGTCGGCAGACATGCCTGCGCCAACCATCTCTGCATAGATCTTAGCACCACGAGCCTTAGCATGCTCCAGTTCCTCAAGCACGACGATGGTAGCACCCTCTGCCATTACGAAGCCGTCGCGGCTTGCAGAGAATGGGCGGCTTGCCTTCTCTGGCTCGTCGTTACGTGTCGAAAGAGCGTGCATTGCGTTGAAACCACCAACGCCAAGCTCTACGATAGCAGCCTCTGCACCACCGCTTACGATGGCGTTTGCCTTGCCAAGACGAATCAGGTTGAATGCGTCAGCAAGTGCGTTTGATGAAGAAGCGCAAGCAGAAGAAGTGATGTAGTTAGGTCCGTGGAAGCCATACTTGATTGAGATGTATCCACAAGCGATGTCGCCAATCATCTTTGGAATGAAGAATGGGTTGATCTTTGGACCCACGGTTGGAGCGTTGAGGGCGAAGTTTGAAACCTCATCCTGGAATGTACGCATACCACCGATGCCCACACCCATAACAACACCGATGCGGTTCTTGTCCAGATCGTCAGCGTTGATGCCAGAATCCTCAACTGCCTGGATAGCAGCAGCGAGTGAGAACTGACAGTAAGGGTCCATCTTGCGAGCCTCCTTGCGGTCGATGTAATCAGTAGGATTGAAGTTCTTTACCTGACAAGCGAAGTGTGTCTTGAACTGCTCAGCGTTGAAACCTACTATAGGTGCAGCGCCGCTCACGCCGTTAACACAGTTGTTCCATGTATCTTCTACGTTGTTACCCAGTGGGTTGATTGTGCCCAGACCGGTAATAACTACTCTTTTAAGTTCCATATTTATATTTCGTTTTGATGTTTATTTTTCTCGTCGATTAGCTGGATAGCCGGCTGTCTTAATGTCGGTCAGAATGCTATTCAACTACATCAGAGCCATAAGGTGGGTTCTATAAATTACCACCTTAGGTTTAACATTACTCAGCGGGTTCAACGTTTTGCCATCTTTCGGACTCTTTTCGTGTTCAAACTGTCAGTTCCCTCGGTCACAATGCCCGCATTGCTCCCTCACTCACTAACACTTTGAACTCGAAAATAGCCTCGAAATATGACAAAGCTAATTTATAGAACCCACCTTAAAACAAAGTAATCGGAAGCCACTGCCATAGCATGTACTATGGCTGCAACTTCCGAATAGGTTATCTTTTCAGAGATGCATTATTTTGCATTCTCCTCGATATAAGCGATAGCATCGCCTACAGTACCAATCTTCTCAGCCTTGTCGTCTGGAATAGAGATACCGAACTCCTTCTCGAACTCCATGATGAGCTCTACTGTGTCAAGTGAATCAGCACCGAGGTCGTTTGTGAAAGATGCCTCTGCCTTTACCTCTGCCTCGTCAACGCCAAGCTTATCAACGATGATAGCTACTACTTTGCTTTCAATTTCTGACATAATTGTAATGTTTAATGTTTAATAATTATTTTCGTTTTTTTTATAATTTTGGGGGGTGTACATGCACAATTGCGGTGCAAAGTAACAAATAATTCCTGAATTGGGCAAATATTTTTCGCTGAAAAATGCATTTTGTTGCACATTTGACTTGTTATTGTGCACTTTTTTATCTAAAATCAAGTAAAAAACGATTCAATTGCATGTGTTTTGTACACTTTTTCTGTTTATTGCATGATGCTCTGCTCATGTCAAAACGATGGAATCTGAAGGGCGTCTCGATTGCCGCTGAATGGGTGGGCGTTTGTGTATATATAATATAATGTACATGCGCGAAATTGGAAGTGGCTGTTTATGGTTCATGGTGCGATTTGCTACGTTTTATGATGCGAAAAGCATTGATTTATCATGTGAATCGTATTGATTTATATTGTAAAGACTCAGTAATTAGAGTGTAATTACTCAGTCTTTACAGTGTAATTACTGAGTCTTTATGTTGTAATTACTGAGTCTTTACAACATGAAAGGCTACGATTCATACGATAAAAGGCTATGATTCGGATGATAAAAGGCTAAGAAATGCAACATCAGTTGCTAACATTCAGTATGCCGAAAGGCCCTGTTGTGCCACAGCGATAGCGCCACATGCCCTTTATTCCGCCCTCCGACACACAGTTGCCACCATTGTTCATGTCGAAGCGACGGTTGCATACTTTGCACGTGGCAATGCCGTCGCTGCCGAGCGAGAGAGGCTTTGAGCGCACCGGTACCATGTCAGGGTCGAAGCATCCGGGGCATTCGCGGTCGTAAGCATAGAACTCTCCCGTCAGCGTTCCGAAGCCAACGATGAGCGCATTGTTCATGCCCAGCGCACGAGTGCGTTTGATGTCAATGGCCGTATAGTTCTTTACCGACTGCGTGCCGTAGTTGTTGCTGAAGCGAAACTGCTTCTTTGCCTCGTCGGAGGTGATGAGGCAGAAGACGCCTGGCGACATTGCGTTCATGGCAGAAGATAGTGTCGGATCCTGATGGACGCTGTTGTCTATCACGAGATAGCACGGATAGACGGTGAATATTGGAGTTGTTGTGCAGCCCGATAGCAGTGCTATGCAGAGTGAAGCTGCAGCGATGATTTTACGAAACGTATTCATGTGTGTAGTGAATTAATAATTACCAAGTTGCATGCAAAATTACTTCTTTTCTTCCGATTATGCTAACATCCGCCCCTTTTTCTAACATTAATTTAGTAAATAACGTGGGTTAGATGAATTATCATGTTATTACTCTTCTTCAAAAAACGAGATTTCCTTCGTAAGATTTCTGCATGATGCACTTCTAAAACCAGTGACTTATAGCGAAACTTGTAGCGCCTCCGGCGAGAAATCAGTGTAAAATGGCGCATGAAACGCAGCGTTTCGGTTGATAAAAGTCAATATTACTGCATTGTAGATTAGTATAATGCCGAAATGGAATAATATTTTTTCGTATTTCGCCCTCCTCGTATGTTCAGCTATAATACCGAGAACGGCCTCATTCAGGATATTACTCCAAGCGAGGACAATGAGGATTTCAAGATACTCCGTAACTGTCAGGGCCTCCGCTCGGCAGGTGCACACAACGGCGTAGCATTCTTCGGTGGCCCAGGCCTTTACGCCAGCGACCTCAAGGACGCAGCTTCGTCAGCATTCGCAGCCTTCGATGCCGACAGAGGTAAGTTCATTTCTGCAAGCAGCATGAGCGAGGTTGATGGCTGTGCCGTAACCAACGTTCGCCGTTGGATTGTATATGATGACGTGCTTTATGTCGGAACAAAGGTCATTACGAAGGAAGGCAAGACACGTGGTGCTATTCTGCGCTGGTACGGCGATAAGTCGGATCCTTGGCAGTTCCACATTGTAGGATGGGTTCCAATGGATGCCGCTGAGATTACTATATTCAACGGTAAGATGTATGTAGGTACATGGGGCGGTGCTCCAGAGCGTCAGTACACCTCTTCTGTATGCTGCAGCGAGACCATTCCTGCAGGCGGACTCCAGCCAGTGACATCAGATGAGAAGGATTGGCAGATTCTTTGGAGTGTGAGTGAGTATGAACACTTCAACAGTAATGGTCGCCAGATTACCTCTGTTGCTGGTTTCAAGGCATGGCGTGGACACCTTTACTGGGGCATGTTCGCACCTTCGTTCATGCTTCTCAGCACAGCATCCGATCGCTATGATGATCTTACTTCGCCTGACGCAATATCATTCCTTCTCGGTAACCACCGTCAGACTACTCTCTGGCGCCTTGATACAGACAACAAAGTAGAGCTTCTTTACGGTGAAACTCGTCTGCCAAAGTGGAATCAGCAGGACGATACATGGTCGTTTGACGAGACAGGATGGACACCAAAATGGGGCCGTGCAGGCTATGGAAACATCTGGTGTATCTACACATGGGCTATGCATGAGTACAACGATAAGCTGTATCTCGGTACCATGGACTGTTCAAACCTCATCGATGCCGTTAATGATAACAGTTCTGGTGGTATTAATCTCTTCGGTATGCTGAAGACTCTCACAAACACAAGCGACTCTTCTTACGGTTTCGAAATACTCGTAATGGACGACGAAGAGAAGGTTCCTACATTCATTACAAAGGACGGTTTCGGCAACCATGATGCTTATGGCGTTCGCAACTTCGGTGTTCTCGACCACCGTCTCTTCGTAGGAACAGCTTCGCCATTCAACCTTGCTGAGCACGGAGGCTGGCGTATCATCACCATTGAGGATAAGACCATCGCTACATCTGTTGAGCAGTCAAAGATCATTGAGCCAGGTATCGTGTATAAGACCGAAGCAGGCAGCATTACCATGGCGTCTGTTGATGGTGAGGATATCACCAGCATCGAGATTTACGATGTAGCAGGTAAGCTCATCAATAAGATTGCGCCAAACGCTCACACCATCACTTTCCCACTCGACGCAGCAGGTGTTATCGTTGCAAAGATCACCACAAAGAGTGGTACCTGGACAGGAAAGATTACCAATCAGTAATCCCCTCTCCCGCCCATATACTCAAACAACACCAAAGGCTCCATTCGGGGGGAATGGAGCCTTTGGTGTTGTTATAGACTTCTCCTCCCTCTTGCAACACATCAACTACACGTCGCAACACGTGTATCAGAAGTGTATCCCCTGTAACTCAAGCATTTGCAACACATCAACACATTATCATCAAAAAAACTCCCTGTATGATATTTTCTCAGTTCTGCAGTTCCATAGTTGAGATAACATCAAAAACAATAGTAAACGAACAAACGAGGCATAATACTATCAAGAACTATCTCTTTTGCCAAAAACATAGGTTTTAACCCATAAAATAACCTATGTTTTCAACTTTTTCTTAAAATTTGCTTCTAAATTAAATAAAAATATGTAACTTTGCCATATCGATAAACAACCATTCTCTTTGTTCCATTTCAATTAGGTAATGGGGATGTATGGTTTGTGAATTCCCTATCTTAAACCCAAATAAATGTAAGCATTATGGCAAATTAAGAAATCATGGGAATGTAGTTGTAAACGTAAACGATTAATGCATTGTTAGAATGAAAATCAGTATGATAATTAGCAGCTTGGTGCTGCTCGCTGTTTCTGCGTGTAGTGGATTGAAACCAGATGCCGGCTATGTATGCAAAATATGTAATGATGATTTCATTACCTTGAATGGAGATACATTCAGACTTCAGGAAACTATAGCTCCTGATTTGCTGATAGTAGGTGAATATCCTGAACTTGATGGACATTCTTACCTGATTCAGAAAGGGCATAATGGTTTATTCTATGTGAAGAAGGAATCTGATGAGATGACCTCTATTGATAATTCAAAGTCCCTAGTGTCTCTAAATAGAAACGAGATTTATGACGTTGAGACTGGAACTCAGTACAAACTTCCATGTATAACCGCATACATGAGTTACTTAGGTGAGTGGAAGAATCTGCAAGCCTTCACTACTGGTGATACTATCTGCTATTCAGATGGTAAGTGTATTGCAATGAAGGAAGATTGCTATTGCCAGTTGGGAAAAGTTGCTCAAACCGTCACGTTGATAAATGGAGCCAGAAAGTTAACTGCTACCTTGGGTGATCTGTATAACCATAAGGAAAACAAGGCGACTGCTCCGATTGGCGCTAAAAGAACAGTGAAGGATTTCTATATCAAACCTCGGAACGAATACGAGAGTGAAGGAATTGGTTTCTCTGTTGATCTGGATGTTCCTGAAGGTGAAACGAAGGCTGATGTTGCTATTCGGGAGTGGATGTCCGATGCCATTAAGAGCGATGCCTTTTCTCTGCTGGGATACCAGAAGGACTTTAAGGCAAGAAAAAGTCCATCCTATAATGAGTTTATGAGCGCACTTGATAGTTATGGAATGTTTTGGGAGAAGCTTTGCCGTAATGACTATCAAGAGGAGGATACCCTTGACGTCAGGCTGAATTGTGATATACGTACTCGCATGATTGCTGATACGCCAAACTATGTGACATATCATTATTGGGCTTCAACATACGAGGGCGGTCTTCATGGTATGCCAAGGTCTTACTACATCACCTATGACAAGAACAGGCAGACTCTGCTATCTGCCGCAAATACTGTTAATTCATCAAAGTTGGTGCAATTACGGAAAGAAGTGTTGAAGGCTCTCAAAGAATGGCATGATGACTTGTATGAAGAGAACAATTCAATGGAGGAATTCATGCAACAAGCTTTTTCCTTCCATGCTCCTATCGATGATGAAGATATTGATGATGTATTGAAATTGTTTATATTTCATGACTACGAATGTGATGAGTGGTCAGGTTGGAAAACTTCTATAAGCGAAAAGTTCTCCCTTGACAATTTCCCGTTGCCTCATTTCGCATTGTTGCCTGAAGGAATTGTAGTCACTTATCATCCTTATCAGATTGGTAGTTTCGCTGCAGGAGAATATCATGCAATAGTTCCATATAGCAAGATTAATTCTTGCTTGTTGCATACTTATCGTGAAGAAACAGACAAATTCCCCAAGTTGGATGATTATGTAGCGATTAAAACAAAATGAAAGGAATAACACCCAGACGCATATAAGAGTTAAAATCGAGTTGATTTTTAGGGAAGTTACCGATGTTTGATAATTAATATGTATCTTTGCATTCGCAAAGTTTTCACAAAAGACTTTGCGGTAATATAGGACAGCTTGGTCTTGCTTTGATTGCCAAAGGAATAAAACTCAGTCCTGATATTGAGGGAAGAATCAAACGATTATTCTGAATCGTTTACAAATCTAAACTCTTGTCATTCTCAGTGCAATTTTCTTCCCCAAGCTGATGAACGCCGAAATAGCAATATCAAATATTTATGTAAGAAACGTCAAGTAGAGAACTATTTCATTTGGTTGAGTATAAATGAAAGATGTTCCTTCAAATCAAGGTAACCATAATCTGTAACACACTCGGTCTTGGAAATGATCCTCAATCCTCCGTTTAGTAGTGTGGTTATTTCATCTGGAAGTCTTTCGATTTTAATGTCTTTGGCTATCAATTCCAATAATCTATCGTAGCAATACTCAGGAGAGTAATTGTCATCAAAATAGCACCAATGCTCCTCTGTTATGAAATGGGTACAGTTTGCCAGGGCTAATTGCAACATCTGCTTTATTGCAGACTCTCGAAAACCTGTATTGTAGACGTTTTCTAAATTTGAGAGAATGTTAGTGATGTTATCTGCAATTCTACGACAATCTATGTCAAGATACTTTCTATCAAATAATGGTTCATACTCTGGATTTAGTGTTATAGCCATCTTGATTCTCGCAATTTTGCCATCTATGATTTCGAGGTCGTGATTTTCTAACCATTCCTCTGCCATGGTTTCCTCTGCTGCATTCTTGAAATCATACCACTCTTGCAGAATACCCATACGCTCCACCTTACCACGAAACTCACGGAATGGATGTTTTTTGGCTAATGTCACATACAGACTCTTGTGCTCACGTTCTGGTCGGCTTTCAATAAATCGCTCCATTACGCTGAATGACTCCCGACTTGGAATGCAATCTATTTTTACCAAATCGTGCTCCGCATACTGTTTGATAAGTTCCTGTTCCCAATCGCGGTATTCAGTTATTTCTTCAGGAGTCACATCCTCAAGCATATACTCGCTCTGAATAAATGTAATTTCGCCTGTTGTTAAATCAACAAAATGTCCATTCCCATAATCCTCTGTCATGTGGTCTGTTAAAGCGAATGCAATCTCGTTGAGAAGTATTTGTTTCGGCGTGAATTTTACCTGGGCCATAATAGTCTTTAAATTGTTGAAATATGGGTTATATTGAATCGCTAACTGTTTAGTATTGATTCACCTTGCGATTCAACACCTTGCATCATTTATTAATTGTTAACTGAGATTTTTTTTGTCAAAGTGCAACGGCCCATTTCCAATAGGTATGGCCGAAGATGAAGATGTCACGCTGGTGCATGAAACCTAACGACTTGTACAGCCGTTGGGCATTCTCGTTCACAGGGTCAACGGCAAGCGTCACGGTAAGTCCCTTCTCATGTCCTTGGCCTATACCATGCCTGAGCAGGTATGTGCCGATACCCCTGCCACGGTATTCGGGCAGGACAGCCAACGAGTCGAGATAATACTCGCCAGCCTGGCTCTCGTCCTCCATATTCTCAAATGTTACGCCCATGCTTTGCTGTATCAGCATGCTGGTTCGTACTCTCATGTCATGGTAACCAGCACCATCGTATGCCGTAAGCATGCCTACTGGGTTGCCGTCCACCTCTGCGATGACCGTGTTCTTTGGCGAATAGAGCACACCTTCCTGTGCACACACATCGTGTGCAAACTTCCTTATGCGTTCCTCGTCGCTATCATCCATTAGCATGGCTGTATGGAAACCTTTCGAGATGAACAGCAGGTCATCTGCGGTTGCAGGGCGAATGGTTATCTGTATTTCGTTCATCTGTTATTTCTTTTTGGAGGTTTTAGGTTTTAGGTTTATATGCGAGTGATTCAAACCCAAAGCCTTTCTGCCGATGATGTCATATCCGGCAGCTGCGGCACTGGCTGCATCGTTAGCTATGGCAAATTTATACATTTATTTTATATTACAGTCCAAGTTAATGGATTTTATGCAGAATATTCATAAACGTTAACGAACGCGTCGATGAATTATATTGAATCACCAACCGTTTCCTATTGAATCACCGACCGTTTTCTATTGATTCACCTTGCGATTCAATACCTTTTGTGTACCCATTCGTAATTTCTTAGTTTCCAAGAAGTTATATCTCGCCAAATATTTCCTCAATTAGAACTCATAAACGAGTCCGAAGGAAAGGTCTTCATTGTTCACACCGAGACCTATTTGTGTTGCAACGTCGGTGACAACAAGACAACCGAGGTAACTTCGGACTCTTTTCGGCTCAAAGTGTCAGTTTACTCGGTCACAATGCCCGCATTGCTCCCTCCCTCACTAACACTTT
>JAZUKC010000157.1:0-11105 GCA_045643065.1 Prevotella sp. | reverse complement strand
CCGCCTCAAAATAGCCACCGTTGACGAATGGCTTTCTGGCGATATACGAGAGAACGTCATAGGCTGTCTTGAACAGGGCGCTGCTAAAGAGCAGAATTCTTCAGGTAACAACGACTATATTATCGTTGCTATAAGTTCAGAGGGCACTGTACGAAACGGACCTGGTGACACCATTAAGTTGGAGCTTATGGATATTCTCAAGGGGGATTACAAAGACCTGCACACGTCGATATTCTGGTATAAACTGGATAGCATCGACGAGGTGGCTGATCCACACATGTGGATTAAGGCTAATCCTAATCTTGGTATCACTGTAACATATGAGACGTATCAAGCGGATGTGGAAAGAGCTGAGAAAGCGCCATCGACCAGAAATGATATTCTGGCCAAGAGATTTGGTATACCCTGTGAGGGTTATACGTATTATTTCTCTTATGAAGAAACTCAGCCGCACCGCAAACGAGATTTCTGGGGCATGCCTTGTGCTCTAGGAGCCGATATGTCTCAGGGTGACGACTTCTGTTCATTTGTTTTCCTATTTCCTCTATCGAACGGAGATTTCGGCATAAAGACCAGAAACTACATATCAGAACGAACGATGGCGAAACTGCCAAGCGCTATGTGGCATAAGTATCAGAACTTCTTGAAAGAAGGAAGCTTGATAGTCATGGACGGCACGGTTCTTGATATGATGGAAGTGTATGAGGACCTTGACAAGTATATAGATAAGTCGCAATACGACGTTGAATGCTTGGGATATGACCCCTACAACGCCAAGGAATTCATAGAACGCTGGGCCAAAGAGAATGGTCCGTTCGGTATTGAGAAAGTCATCCAGGGCGTTAGAACCGAGTCTGTACCCCTCGGCGAGTTGAAGAAACTTTCTGAGGATCGCATGCTCCTGTTCGACGAAGAACTAATGACTTTCGCTATGGGCAACTGTATCGTTATGGAAGACACTAACGGTAACAGAAAACTCATGAAAAAGAGATACGAAGCTAAGATCGACCCCGTTGCGGCGATGATGGATGCGTTCGTATCCTTTAAAATAAATCGCGAAGCTTTTGAGTAAAGGCGGTGAATAAAACGTATTACGAAACAGATTACTTAGCCCACTATGGCGTCTTAGGAATGAAATGGGGCGTTAGAAGATACCAGAATAAAGATGGTAGTCTAAAAAAATCGGCTGTAAGAAAATACAGAAAACAATATTCTAGAGACCTTTCCAAAGCGCAAAAGCAAGCACATAAAGAAGATCCTTCTAGAAAAAAAGAATCTACCGGTGAACATTGGGATGAAACATATAATCGTATACAAAAAGAGCTTGAAAACTTCTCTAAACAAAAAGTTTCGATTTTCGATAACGCCAAATCTGTGCAAGATATCTATGATATAATGGGTGAGGAGTATACAACAGCCGCTCTGAAAGACTTAAAATATGAAGATATCGAACTCGGTAAGAGAATGCTAAAATTATAAGGAGGATTCAAAATGGGTTTCTTCGACCAGGCCCGAAAAGGCTGGAATGCTTTTAGGAACCGGGATCCTACCAATGTACGATACTCGACATCGTATTCGAGTATAAGTTCTACAAACCCGGCTCGAAAGAGACTATCGTACGGTGTTGATCGAACGATATTGTCTTCCCTAATCAATCGAATAGCAGTCGATGCTTCTCAGATAGAGATTTATCACGCACAGCTTGACAAGGAAGGTCGTTTCGAAGACATCGTTGATTCAGGTCTTAATACGTGTCTTAACATATCAGCAAATAAAGATCAGTCCGGTCGAGCGTTTAGACAGGACATGTTCCAGTCGATGCTTGACGAAGGCGTTATTGCTGTAGCTCCTATAGACACGGATACAGATCTCGATGCTGGAGGAAGTTACCGCATCGAATCTATGAGGGTTGCTAAAATCGTTGAATGGCGACCGGATCATGTCGTTCTTAATTGCTACGACGATAATTCTGGCGAATTCAAAGATATTATCTTCCCAAAATCACAAGTTGCTATAATTGAGAATCCTTTCTACTCTATCATGAACGAACCTAACTCGACTTGGCAGAGGCTGAGGAGAAAGATGGCTCTGTTGGACGTGGCAGATGAAAAAACGGCGTCTGGTAAGCTTGACATTATCATTCAGCTTCCGTACTCGACGAATCAGGAGAATAAGAAAAAAAGAGCAGAAGATAGGATTCGAGATATAGAAATGCAGTTGGTCGATTCTAAGTACGGCATCGCTTACGCTGATGCTACTGAGAAGATTACTCAGTTGAATAGACCTATTGAAAACAATCTGCAGAAGCAGGTTGAGTATCTTACCGATCAGGCATTTTCTCAGATCGGTATGACTATGGAGATTCTAAACGGCACTGCTGATGAGAGTACTATGCAGAATTATTATACTCGTATAGTCGAACCCATTGTAGCTGCAGCCGTTGAAGAATTAAAACGAACTTTCCTTTCTCAGACAGCCAGAACCCAAGGAAAGTCCATATGCTACTTTAGAGATCCGTTCAAACTCGTTCCTGTTGGAACTATGGCTGAAATTTCAGATAAGTTTACAAGAAACGAGATCATGACGGCTAACGAAATCAGACAGAAGATCGGCATGAGACCTCACCCCGATCCTAGAGCTGATATGCTTCTTAACAGTAACCTCAATCATACTGATGAGGAGCTTGACTTAGATGGTTCTGGAAATAACGAAAACGAGAAGGAGGATGAAAGTCAAAATGCATAAATACGCAGACTGCGATTTTTGCGGATGGGCGACTGTTGCGAACGTAAAATGCTCAGATGGTAGAACTATTCTGCCTGACGCGTTTAAGCATCAGGATGGAAACAAGGTTCCGCTTGTATGGGGACACGTCCACGACGACCCCGAGAAGACTCTGGGCCACGCCTTCCTCGAAAACCGTCCCGAAGGCGTTTACGCTTATGGATATTTTAATGATACTCCGAGCGGCGTACTCGCTAAGAAACTCACCCAGCACGGCGACCTCGACGCTCTGTCTATTTGGGCAAACGGTCTTAGTCAGGACTCTAAGCGTTGCGTAAGCCATGGAGATATCAAAGAACTAAGTCTTGTTCTTGCTGGCGCTAATCCCAAAGCCAAAATAGAAACAGTCATCAGACACGGCGTTGAATTTACTGAGGAAGCTTATATTCTTGGCGGTAACGTCGAACTCATGCACGCCGATATCGACGAAGATCCGGAAGACGAATCTGCTGAAATCGAAGAGCTCGTCGATGGAGAAGGCAACGAAATCCAGCATGAGGATGCTCAGGAAGAAGTCATCGAACACGAAGAAGGTTCTTCTGATGGAAGGACTGTTAAGGATGTGATCGACAGCTTGAATGAAAAACAGCGAACAGTATTCTTTGCTATACTTAAAGAGGCTGCTTCCGGAAATTCCGAATCTGTAGAACATTCAGACGAAGCGTCAGATCCCGAAGAGGTTGTCGAACATGCCGAAGGCGAAGAGACAGTCGCTGACATTCTTAATACGTTTAACGAAGAGCAGATGAAGGTTCTATCAGCTCTTTGCGGCAAAGCAATCATCGAAAACAAAGAAAATATTGAACATTCCGAAGGAGGAAATGATATGAAGAAGAATGCATTTAACGGTACCGAAAACAAGGAGACCAACATCTTCTCTCTCGAGGCTCAGAAAGATGTTATTCAGCACGCAATCGACAACAACGTCGGTTTCCAGAGAGCTCTCAAAGACTATTGCGCCGAAAATGAACTTGCACATGACGTATTTTCCGGCGAAGACATGGGTTCCCTGCTGCCCGACTATCAGCTCATCGACCCCAAAGCGCCTCCCATTCTCTACCCCGACGACAGCTGGGTTGACAGCGTAATTAATGGCGTACACAAGTCTCCTGTTGCTCGTATCCGTACCCGCAAGGCCGATGCTCGTCAGGCAGAGCTGAAGGCTCTTGGTTACAAGAAGGGCACCTATAAGAAGGAAATGGGTAAGATCAATTTGCTCGGCAGAACCCATGACGCACAGACCATTTACATTAAGGACAAGCTTAACCGTGATGACATCCTCGACATCACCGACTTTGATGTTGTCAACTACGAGTACGCTGTAATGCGCCACACCCTGAACCAGGAAATCGCACAGGCAATCATGTTCGGTGACGGTCGTGACGTATCTGATCCCGATAAGATCAAGGAAGATCACATTCGTCCTATCTGGAAGGATGACGAGCTCTACTGCATGCACTACGATGTGGACTTCGCAGCTATGGGTGCAGAGCTTACCGGTAGCAACAATAGCGCAAACTTCGGTAAGAACTATATCTGGGCAGAAGCGATCATCGCAAAGGCTCTGTACGCACGTGAGCAGTACAAGGGTTCCGGCAACCTGACCTTCTACTGCACTCCTCACACTCTGAACGTCATGCTGCTTGCACGTGACCTCAACGGTCGCAGAATCTACAGCTCAAAGGCCGACCTCGTTGCAGCTCTCGACGTTAAGGCAATTCAGACCATCGAGCAGATCGACAATCTCGTACGTACCGACGATAAGGGCAACCAGCACAAGCTCCTCGGTATCTTTGTCAACCTGCAGGACTACACCCTTGGTTGCGTAAAGGGTGGCCAGATCACCAAGTTCGAGCAGTTCGACATCGACTTCAACCAGCTCAAGATGCTGCTTGAGACTCGTCTGTCTGGCGCTCTCGTCGAGTGGTACTCTGCTATCGCTCTTGAAGAGGCTGTCGAAGCTGAAGACGATAACGACTAATTCAGTTGTTTATAATTTATAAGGAGGAAAAACATTATGATGAATCCTATTTTCCAGATCGGCGATGAAAAGAACATCCGCGCATTCGTTGCATACGGCAAAGAATCCGACGGCAAACTTTACGAAGACTCCGGCTTTAAAGTTCAGGTCGAAGCTGACGAAGCTCAGAACGCTTTCGAGAAGGGAATGCTGCTCGTAGACATTGGCGACGCTGGCGAGGTAGCTCCTGTTGCTTTCGTTGGCGGTTCCGTTATTGTCCTCAAGTATTCCGCCGCTGCTGATCAAACCCCAGCAGCTGTTGCACCTGTTGCTTTCGCTTGCAAGGCTTCAGAGTAATTCAAAATGAGGTGATTCTGGATGGCTAAAACATCTGGGGTTGTTGGATTCGCAATAACGGAAGAAAAAACAGTTAATGGACAGGATACCGGCGTGTGGGTTGATCAGATCGTAGAGCGAACATATCGTGGAGATTTGATCAGAAACACTCACAAGCTTTCTGCGTCCGCAGAAGTTAATGGAACTCTCGTTCTTAACAAAGACGTCAGTATTGTTGCTGATATTTACGCCCTCCAGAACTACCAAAACATCGTATACTTTAAGTTCGCAGGTGACGATAGGGCTTGGCGTGTCGAAAACGTTGAGCCCAATCGCCCTCGAATAAATCTTACGATTGGAGGTATCTGGAATGGGCAGCAGGCTCGAACTTCATGAAGAGATTTGTGAAGTATTAGGATCCCGAAATGCTTATTTTCAGGGACCTGGTAAAGATCGTATGATCTATCCTTGCACCGTATATAAACTGAACAAAGTAAGTCAGCGTCATGCTGATGACAAATTATACATGAAATTTCCAAACTATCAGCTAATAATCATGGATAAAGATCCTGATTCGACCATATGGTCTGATATGATGGACCGTTTCAAGTATTGTTCTTTTGATAGGTTTTACGTTGCAGACAACATAAACCATTGGGTTTTATCACTTTATTATTAAGGAGGAAATTTTTATGGAATTCAACATCAAATGGGATGTAATCGGCGAAAGATATTTCGAAACCGGTTGTGACCGTGGCGTTCTCTTCCTTCAGGAAGGCGGCGAATATGGTAACGGTGTTGGCTGGAGTGGCCTCACCAGTGTTTCTCAGAACCCTTCCGGTGCTGAGGCAAACCCCCTTTACGCAGACAACATCAAGTACCTCAACCTTATGTCCAGAGAGGACTTTGGTGCAACTATTGGTTGCTACACCTATCCTCCCGAGTTTGCAGCTTGCTGCGGTGAGAAGCAGCTCGTTAAGGGCGTAAGACTCGGTCAGCAGAGCAGATCTCCTTTCGGCTTCACCTACCGTACCAAGGTTGGCAACGATGAGAAGGGTTCCGCATTCGCTTACAAGATCCATCTTGTATACGGCGCGCTGGCTTCCCCCTCTTCTAAGGACTACCAGACCGAAGGTGAAACTCCTGAAGCAATGGAGATGTCTTACGAAATCACCACCACTCCTATCGAGGTTTCCGGTTTCGAGCCCACCGCACATATCGAGATCGACTCTCGCGATTTCGTAACCGAGGCAGAGAAAGCAAAGCTTGCAGCTTTTGAGCAGTACCTGTACGGCAAAGCAGCTGTTGACCCCGGCGAGGGCGGCACTGTAATACCCGCAGTTCCTGCAAAGCTGCCTCTTCCCGCAAAGGTCGCAGAGCTTCTCGGCGCAAGCGAAGAAGAAGACGAAGACGGCGAATAATTCGTAAACTTCAAAATGGGGCTAGTTTCTTTGAGGGATTCTAGCCCCTCAAACTATTATTTATCTGAAAAGGAGAATTATATCTATGATTAAAAAGACTATTACTTATACCGACTACAATGGCGAGCAGAGAACCGATGATTTTTGGTTCAACCTGTCTGAGGCAGAACTCGCAGAAATGGAAGTAAGTGTTACCGGCGGTTATCTTGATATGATCAAGAGAATTATCAAGGCGAAGAACATCCCAGAAATCGCAAAGGTCTTTAAGCAGCTTCTTATTCGCGCTTACGGCGAAAGATCTGCTGACGGTACTTTCTTCTATAAGATTGATGAACAGGGAAATCCTCTGTGGAGAAACCTCGTTTCTTCCGCAGCTTATTCTAAACTCTATCTCGAGCTTGCTTCTGATGATAAAGCAGCTGCAGAATTCGTTAACGGCGTTATGCCCAACGTAGACCCTGCGAAGAGAAAAGAGGCTCAGAAGCAGATTGAGGCTGAGCTCGGAGTAAACAATGTAACTCCTATCTCAGAAGCATAAGATGCTCGAGCTGACGATTCCAGAGCAGGAGTTCTTCGATAATAGAACTCAGAGATTCATCAAGTTTCCAAAAGAAACGATATGCCTGGAACATTCGTTGTACTCGCTTGCCAAATGGGAATCCAAGTGGCACAAACCATTCTACTCTAAAAGAGAGAAAACTGAAGAAGAGATGCGGGACTACATTCGCTGTATGACTATAACGAAAAAAGTAGATCCCGCCATCTACTATAGGCTGACTCAAGCGAACTTCGATGCTATTAAAGATTACCTCGAAGATCCTATGTCGGCACTAGTATTCAATGATGATACTAGCAAACCATCGAGGGAGACACCGACTGCTGAAATGTTCTATTATTCAATGTTTCAGCAGAACATCCCTCTCGAATGCGAAAAATGGCATATCAGAAGACTGATGAGTCTAATCCGTTATAGCGGAGCTAAAAACAAACCAAAAGATAAGAAAAACTACAACACAAACGATTTGATCGAACGCAACAGGCGTATAAACGAAGCAAATCGTAAAAAATTCAACACGAGAGGATAGATGGGATGATAACGTTCAGACAAAAGGGCGATTTTTCCAAGCTTAATCGGTATCTCGAGAGAGTTAAAGAAGTCGTCAAAATGGGCGATCTTGACAAGTATGGTCGCGCTGGCGTCGAGGCTCTTGCGTCTGCAACGCCCGTTGATTCCGGCGAAACGGCGGCCTCCTGGTATTACACAATAGATAGATCAGGCGGTTCGGCTACAATTTCATTTCACAACTCTCATATTAATGAGGGCGTCCCGATTGCAATCATTCTGCAATATGGACACGGTACCGGAACTGGTGGTTGGGTCGAGGGTATTGATTATATAAACCCAGCCATCAGACCGATATTTGAAGAAATCGCAAATAAAGCATGGGAGGAGGTCACTAAAGCTTGAGTAAAGAAATTGATGAAAAAGTAGTAGAGATGCGGTTTGACAACGACAACTTTGAAAAGAATGTTGCCACCAGCATGAAGACTTTAGAAAGTCTTAAGAAAAGTTTAAATTTCGACGGAGCCGCTAAAGGTTTGATGGAGTTGGACACCCAATCGAAAAATGTTAAGTTTTCGGTAATGAGCTCCGCCATCGAAGGAGTTTCGCAAAAATTCTCAGCTTTAGAGGTTGTAGGCATTACCGCCCTAGCTAAAATAACAGACCGAGCAATGGACGCTGGCGAGAGACTAGTTAAATCACTTTCTCTCGATCAGGTAACCGCTGGCTGGTCTAAATACGCAGATAAAACTTCTGCTGTACAGACAATCATGGCAGCGACAGCGAAGCAGTTCGAAGATGAAGGCGAGCAGATGGAGTATGTAACAGACCAGCTCGAGAGATTGAACTGGTATACCGATGAAACTTCGTACAACTTCATCGATATGGTAGACAATATAGGTAAGTTTACATCTAATAACATCGATCTGGACACTTCAGTAACTGCCATGCAGGGTATTGCTAACTGGGCAGCTATTTCCGGCGCTAATGCTAACGAAGCAAGCCGAGCTATGTATAATTTAGCTCAGGCTCTAGCTACCGGTAGTGTAAAACTTATAGACTGGAAGTCCATTGAGAATGCGAATATGGCGACTGCTGAATTTAAAGAAATTGCCATAGATACTGCTTTGGCGTTAGGAACGTTGAAGAAAGCCGCAGACGGAACCATAACAACTGTTAGCAAGGGAAATGTTGTTTCCGTTTCTAATTTTAATGAGGCTTTGTCTGATACCTGGTTCACAAGCGAAGTTCTGTTGGATACTCTCAGGCAGTACGGCGAATTCTCAACAGTTCTTAACCAGGTTTATAAAGACCTTGGTGACGGCGCATACTACACGACGAGTGATATTTTAGATCTCATAGATGCCTATAAAGAGAATGCGGATGTTGTTAAAGAAGTCGCTGATGTTACTGGAGTTACTGCGGAAGATATTTCCGATATGCTTGAAGAACTCGGAAAAGACGAGTATGAATTAGGTAGAAAAGCTTTCAAAGCGGGCCAGGAATCAAAGACGTTTGCGGATGCCATAAACGCAATTAAAGACGCGGTATCAACCGGATGGATGGTTTCATTTGAAAAGATATTTGGCAATCTTGAAGAAGCAAAAAAAGTCTGGGGCGGATTTTATGATTTCCTGGAATCCATATTTGTCCAGTCCGGTGTTACTAGAAATCAGGTTCTCGATAGCGCCCTCGGTAAATCTTTTAAAGGAATTGCTGATGTGATATCTGGAATAACCGACCCAGCAAAAGAAGCTGCTAAGAGTGTTTCTAATATCATAGATTCTGTCGAGGAACTTAGTGCACTAGCTGATAAAGTAATCTATGGCTCGTTTGGCAACGGCGCTGCGAGATTCAATGCCTTGACGGAAGCTGGATATAACTATTATCAGGTCCAAAATAAAGTCAATGAGAAAATGGGATGCGCCTTCAGATATACTGAAGAGCAGATTAAATCTCAGGAAAAACTTAAGGACGTTACTCAGGACCAATCAGAGATAAATAAAGAAAATCTCAAAGCTCTAGTGGCATTGAATGAAGAAGATTTAAAAAATGCAGATCTTACAGAAGAGCAAGTCGATGCCGTAAAACAACTTAAGAAAGAAGCAAATAAACTCGGTATATCTACTGATAAGTTTATCGACAATATCGATGAATTAAATGGTCGTTGGATACTACTTGATAGCTTCTCGAACATCGGTGAGACCATACTTGCAACACTTAGTATTGTTCAGAAAACATGGCGCGAGTTTGTATACGGCAGTTCTGATGAAAAAGTTGTTGTTGAAAAGCGAGCAGAAAGGCTTTTCAAACTAATAGAAGGATTCCATCGATTTACAGAAGCTATTAAAATTAATGCTGAGCAAGTTGATGAATACGGGACAAAAGCTAACAAGCTTTATCGCTCGATTAAGGGCATCTTCGCTATCGTAAAGAGCGTTCTTAAAATTGTGGGTACGCCGTTTAGATTAGCTTTACAGATAGTGAAAGAAATTCTTGATGAACTCGGCATCAGTGTCCTCGATGTCACTGCTTGGATAGGAGATCATCTTCTGGAACTCAGCGAGTGGATAGACGGTCTGATAGACTTCGAGAAGATTGGAAAGAAGCTTAAACCGATAATTTCATGGTTTATCGAGAATGTTCCTCTGTGGATAGAGGCCGTATCCGACTGGGTGTCCGAGCACATTAATCTTAAAGACGCTGCCGATAAAGCAGGAAAATCGCTTGATAAGCTTAGTAAAAAAGCTTCAAAATGGTACTCCGGTTTTAAGTCTTCTGACGATAAACCTAAGTATCTCCTCGACACGATCAAAGGATGGGGAGCTGCTTTATCCGAATGGATCAGTGGGCATGAGCTGCTATCAAAAGTTGTTGACAAAACGAGCGAAGCTCTCGGCAATTTCATTGGAAAAATACAAGAATGGTTTAGCGCTTTCTTGGAAGCTGAGGACAAACCTAAGTTCTTGGCAGAAACTATACTCGATGGTCTTCAGCTTGTCATAGATTCTATTGGAGAAGTGTTTGATGGAATTTGTGATATTGTAAGACAGAAATCCGAAGACGTTCCTGGCAACGTAGTTCTCGGTTTCGCCGCAGGTCTTCTAAACGCTGCGAAGGTCGTTTGGGAAGCCATAAGTGAGGTTGTTACTGGTCTCATTCAGAAGGCTAAAGATCTTCTCGGAATAGCTTCCCCGTCGAAAGTGTTCATATGGATAGGCGCAATGGTTATAGCCGGCCTTATCGAAGGTCTCACTTCTGGATGGGACAGTGTTTGGAATGCCATCAGCTCTCTATTCTCAAATCTGTTTAAAGCCGTATCTGAGTTTGTAAAGAACTCCGAAGAATATTTCTCAAAGCTTAACATTGGAGATCTGTTTGCGGGCGGAGTTATAATTGCTTTCATTGTAACTCTAAGCAAACTCGTTGGTGTCCTAGAGAATTTCTCAAAACCGTTTGCTGCTCTCGGTGGCATTAAAGATGTGTTTGTCGCAATGCAGAAAGAAATTAAATCTGAGCAGATAAAGAACATAGGCGTTGG
>JAZUKC010000156.1:0-21494 GCA_045643065.1 Prevotella sp. | reverse complement strand
TATGTACACCGTTTACATTACTGGTGGAGACTTAAGTCTGCATGATACACGCGGACTTGTCAGAACAAGAATTCCATAATATACTCAGATACTCAAAAGTCTATAATATATATTAAATCATCTTTCTACCACTCATGGGTGTCACCCTTGGTATATTTCGTCCCAAAGAATGTTGAATGTTCTGCATAGCTGTTCTTCTGAGGCAATGATGTTCCTCAGAGAACGAAGATGCTTTTCGTTCTCCGACCCTGGAATCCATAGCTGAATGTAACCCTGTGCAGAATATTTCTCTGCCATGTGCTGCTTGAAACGCTTGTAGTGTTCTTCTTTTTCAAAATCAGGATAGTGGTCAAGACCGTATTCTATTGTGCGGCGCATGACGGTCATTGGCTCCAGTTCGCGGTCGGCCTCTGCAACTATCTTGCCGTAGATGGAACGTGGAGCGTGGGATGAAGAAGCACGATGGTCCTCAACGGCCTCCTTCATTATCTTTATCTGCTCAGCAGAGAACCATCTGCGCAGACGTGTGTCTGCCTGCAGAATCTTACCACTTGTGATGTGATGGACGGCTCGTGGCCCTTCGAGTCCGAGGTCGTGGTATGCGGCAATGGTGTATGTCATGTCTTCGTCGGCACCAACCTTTGCTGCCAGTTTCTGCGAACTGCTTATCACGCTATTGACGTGGCGGAGTGAATGTGCTCGGTCAAACTGATTGTAACGTGGCAAGATTTCTTGCTCAACGAATTGCATTATTTCCAGGTTCATTGTCTCGCTTTGCTCGAAGTTAAAGAGTTAAAGAGTTGGAAGACCCACCCCAACCCTCCCGTAGAGGGAGGGAGAAGTTAGAGGTTAGGGGGCCTAATTCCTAATTGAAGAAGTTCCAGTTGACGCCTATGCGGAATACCCTGCTGTTGATAGGGTGGTGAGGGGTAAGGAAGTAATTTCCCTTGCCGCTACAGTTCACATGACTCATCATTACATAGAAACGGCAGTTCTTCAGGTTGAAGTTGAAATAGGCGTTGATGATTGGATAATTGCCTATCTGCGTCCTTATCTCATCGTTCTCCTGAACTACAAATGATTGCAGGGCAGGGTTGTATTCTGGCGCATCATACTTTGTGAAATAACGTAGGTCGGCACCAAAGTCGGTATCAAGGACCTTTGCTATCTTGAATCGAAGGTAGAGGTTGGAATATACGTTGAACTGTGGCAGAGACAGGGCGTGCATCTCTGGAGTGTTCAGTATCTTCTGGAATGTCAGGATGTTGTCCCAGTGCAGAATGCCGTAGTGCAGGTTCTGGTACAGCTGAGCCGTTACGATCTGTATGCTTGATGCCTGTCTTGGCGTTACGGTTATGCCCGTTATGTAAGTATGGTTGTTGTCGCTGGTGGTATTGTATGACGTGCCGAAGTACGTGTAGTTTGAAATGTTGTCGAATGCGAAGCGCAGTCTTGTCTCTGTGCGACTGAGTGATAGGTTGCCTTCTATGTGCAGAAGCGACTCCTTGTCGAAGTCGTTGTCCCACATGAAGTGGCGAGATGCGTACTTACAGAAGTATGTATCCGGAACGTACAGGTGGTATTTGGCATTTGCGTCAAGGCGAATGGTGTCTCCGAACAGAGGGAAATTGAGGTCGAGGTTGCCATCTATGAACAGCTGTTCTGCGTCGGTTCCTAACAGGTAGTATTCGCCACGAGCGTTGAAGTGCAGCGTCTTTCCTTCGTGCTTAACAATCTCACCACCAATGATAAACGAGCTTTCGTTGAAGGAATCATACGTGCCATCTATCTTTGGGAGCGAGAAGTGTCTCATTTCATGTCCGGCAAAAAGATTGATGCCTGCCTTCGCCCACTTGTTGAATCCTTCAAGCAGTGATACGCCGAGGTTGTTGCGAATGTAAGTGTGACGATTGCGATCCTCTATTGAGTCGTTGGCAAACTGGTAGTAGTCGTTGGCGTAATAGTTCTCAGGAGTGGCGTAGGCACGGAAGACGCGGCGGAAGAGGTCAATCTTTGCTGTGTGGAAGAAGCTGGTGACAGGTACGTATTCGTTCTTCATGAACTGATCGTTCTCCTTGTTCTTCATCTCTACGGCGGCACTATCATTAGCTTCCTCTGCCGTAACGGCAATACGGTCGCTTCTGTCCTCCGGTTCCTTGGCAGGTTCGTCGCCCGCAATCTTTGCGCTCTCAGGTCGTCCGGTAGGTACAGGGACAGGTTTCTCGCCTTTCTTTAGGCGAGGGCTGTTAGTGTCCTGATTCTCACGTTCTTTCTCTGCATTTAAGGCAAACTGTTTTGCCTGTTTCTCTTGTTCGGTCATAGGCACGCGACGATGGAAACCGAAGCTGTAGCGCTGAGTGAGGAAGAAGTGATGGTTGTCGTTTATGTTCCAGTTTTGCTCGAGGATAGTTGGAATCTCATTCTCTGCAAAGTTCTGGCTGAAGAGTTCTGGGTGGACGATGTAGTCGTCATTCTCGATGCCACCGTTCTCTGCCTGCTTCTGGTGATTGGTAGAGAACAGGAAGTGGAGCTGATAGCGGTCGCCACTGTAACTCGTCCATACGGAAGTGTTCAGGTGCGAATTGTTCTGATTGGCATAGTAGCCTCTTGCGTAGAGATAGTCAAACTTAAAGCCGAAGCCGAGCCGCTTGTTGGCATTTACGGCAAACATCGCCTTCAGACGGTCTTCGCCGTTCACCTTATTGCCACATTCGTTGTATGCAAGGTTGGTTATTGGCGAGAGGGTGTTCGTGAAATGAAAGTCGCCAGGGGCAACGAGCATCTGTGTCTGGACGTTAGCAAAAAGGAAATCGTATGGTTGGTTTCTGTCCGTGAAGATACGGTTGTAACGCGGAGTGCCGTTGTTGCCGAGCGTGTTGTACTCTCCGTAAACTCCCGATGCGTACACATGGTTCATGCGCAGATACGACGTAGTGTCTGGCACAGCCTTTTGGGTTGCACCAGTAAGTTCATCCACGGTCCATACTGTCATTCCGCGTGGTATTTGTTTCTGTGCCGTAGTGTCGCGTGCTCCGGTTTTGCCCGACGAACCGCGTGGGGTAAAGCTTTCGCCATTGCCAGAGGTGAGCGTCTGGGCATTTATGATAGCCGATAAGCTTGTCAGGAGTAGTAGAAAGAGTAGTTTCTTCATTTATTTTCTGAATCTAAGAACACATTCTGCCATCTTGAAGAACATGGCAGTCATGATTACGAGGATGCCTGTGGTAGGCTCTGGTTGGTACCAGTAAAGCAACGCTCCGACAACGGCTCCAATCATGAAGACGATGTTGAGTACTTGTCTGATGATGAAGACGGTCTTGCTGCGTGGCGCGTCGTTTTCTTCGTTTCTTTTATGTACTTCCATTTTTTTTGGTAAGGGTTAACGGTTAACGGTTAACGGTTAAGGGGGTAAGGGTTAAGGGTTGTTTTTTTTAACACAGAGGCACGGAGGACACGGAGGTCACAGAGATTTTTTGAGGTCCATTCGGAGTGAGAACGTGCTGCATAGAACTCTAAAAACTCCGTGTTCTCTGTGTCCTCCGTGTCTCTGTGTTCAAAGAAAATTCATTATTCATTAAAATTGTCTTCCGTGCAATTCGCGTAATTCGCTGACCATTTTGCTATTTACCTTCGAACATTGCGAAGATCTCGTCTTTGCGGTCGATGGTCTTCTTGCGGAACTTGCCGGTAAGCGGGTAGAACTTTGTCTTTTTCTTGTTCATAGCATTACCATCGGTGATGAGTTCCTCGGCCGAATAGATTGTGCCTGTCTCACGCTTCATCTCGTAGGCATAGCTTATTCTGCATAGCTTCACTTCCAGTTCGCCCTCCTTCGCCGTAGCGATGATGGTGTAGCGGAAGTCAGTAAAGTCGCGTGCCAGCATGTAGTTGCTGAACACCATGTTCTCATCAAGATACGCAGCGACGATGTGCTCCGCCTTGTTCACCGCCGTGAGACGGCTCTTCTCGTGCTGGATAGGCTGCTGCGTGAGTTCTGTCAGAGTCTCGATGGCATGATTGTAGATCTGCTCAATGCTTGCCCCCGGCATCTTTATGACATGTGTCCACTCTACCTTGCCGTCAACCTCAGGCACCATACCTACTCCGTAGCGTGGGTCAATCCCTTTCTTTTTGTCTTTGGCAGCAGGTGCTTTCTGCTCAGCCTTTGCCTTTGTCGATTCAGGCAACTGCCAATCTGACTGTGCCATGGTGAGTGTAGGCACAATCAGAAGAGCTGCTATGATAAGTTTTCTCATAATCCCTTATATAACAAATTGTTGTTTGTAACTACTCTGGTTCCTTCCTTTTTTTTAACACAGAGGCACAGAGGACACGGAGTTCACAGAGAATTTTGAGGTCCATTCGGAGTGAGAACGTGCTGCATAGAACTCTAAAAACTCCGTGTTCTCTGCTTCCTCCGTGTCTCTGTGTTAAAAATGAAGGGATTGAGTAGTTACTGTTATTTTGTGAATCGTTGTTAACTGTTGATAGTTAGCTGATTCTTTTTTTATTGCTCCAGGAGGAACTGCTTGAATGCAGCGAAATCCTTAGACATCATGACACTCTGCTTCTCGCCCTTCATGAATGCCTGCAGACGAGCAGGTATCTCGATGTCAGACGAGAGAATGCTATCTACTGTATCCTTGAACTTAGCAGGGTGAGCTGTCTCGCAGAACACACCAACCTCGCCTGGCTTCAGTAGGTCGCTGAGAGCCTGGTAGCCGCAAGCACCGTGAGGGTCAAGCACATAGCCCGTCTCGCTGTAGCACTGCTTCATTGTCTCACGGATGTCCTCGTCAGAGTAAGTAGCACCTGCTATGTCCTGACAGATAGCGCTGTGGTCAGCCTTGTAGAGGTCGTAGATGCGTGCGAAGTTAGAAGGGTCGCCCACGTCCATGGCGTTAGCGATGGTCTGCACAGAAGCCTTTGGCTCATACTTGCCAGTCAGCAGGTACTTGAAGAAGATGTCGTTGGCATTGTTGGCTGCAACGAAGCGCTTGACAGGAAGGCCCATGCGCTTGCCGAAGAGAGCAGAACAGATGTTGCCGAAATTGCCTGAAGGCACACACATAACCAACTGGTCGGCAAGACCTTTCTCCTTCATGCGTGCGTAGGCATTGAAGTAGTAGAACGACTGTGGGAGGAAGCGAGCCACGTTGATAGAGTTGGCAGAGGTAAGCTTCATGTGATTGTTCAGTTCTTCGTCCATGAAGGCAGACTTGACAAGTGCCTGGCAGTCGTCAAATACACCGTCAACCTCTATTGCTGTGATGTTCTGTCCGAGCGTTGTGAACTGACATTCCTGAATAGGGCTTACCTTTCCCTTTGGATAAAGCACGTAAACATGAATGCCCTCAACACCGAGGAAACCGTTGGCAACTGCCGAACCGGTATCGCCAGATGTTGCTACGAGTACGTTAACCTGATTGTCCTTGCTCAGCTGTCCTTCCTTCTTGAGGAAATACTGAAGCAGACGAGCCATGAAACGTGCGCCTACATCCTTGAATGCGAGTGTAGGACCGTGGAAGAGTTCCAGGGTATAGATGCTGTCCGTAACCTTAGCCACAGGGCAGTCGAACTGAAGAGTGTCATAGACAATCTGCTTAAGCGACTCTGCGTCAACGTCTTCGCCGAAGAAGCAGTCGGCTACTTGATAAGCGATTTCCTGAAATGAGAGTTTCTCGATGTTGTCAAAGAACTCCTTTGGCAGAGGCTTGATATTCTCTGGCATGTAGAGACCTTTGTCTTCAGCCAGACCTTTTACAACAGCTTTCTCAAGTGTTGCTATCGGTGCTTTACCGTTTGTACTGTAATAGTTCATCTTTTATATTTACTATTTAGCTATTTACAATTTACTATTTATTTTGCTATTTACTATTTATTGTATTAATGTAACATTCTCCTCCCCTCGGGGAAGTTGGGAGGGGCTACTATTTTTGGACATTGGACACGAAAAAAACACGGGATTTGAGCATAGTTGGGAAAACCAACTAATAACTGATAACTAATAACTAAAATCAGTTTATGCTCATCAGCGTCTGCATGAATTCCTGCAGACGAAGTGTTCCGTATTCGCCCTCGCTGCATGAGTCCTCGTCATACGACTGCACCTTGTCTGGTGTGATTCCCTTGTGCCATATAATAAAAGGTACGGGTTCGTTTACGTGTATGCGAAGTTCCACTGGGGTAGGGTGGTCAGGCAGAATGGCTATGCAGACAGGTTCGTCCCATGTCGAAACCTCGTTGTAGATGGTCTCGATGATGCGGTGATCCAGATAGTTTATGGCACGCAACTTAAGGTCTAAGTCGCCGTCATGTCCTGCTTCGTCAGTTGCCTCCACATGAACGAAGACGAAGTCCTGCTCACGCAGAGCCTTGATGGCTGCCTCCGCCTTGCCCTCGTAGTTAGTGTCGGCAAGACCAGTAACGCCATCGACAACCACGATGTCAAGTCCTGCGTAGTGTCCGATGCCACGGATGAGGTCAACGGCGCTGATGACGCTGCCGCTGTTCACCTGTGGGAAGAGCTGCATCAAGGTCTCCATGCTTGGGCGATAGCCACCCGACCAAGGCCAGATGCTGTTTGCCTGACGCTCTCCGTTGGCAGCCTTAGCCACGTTGTAAGGATGTTCGGCAAGCAACTTCTGCGAACGCAGTATGAGGTCGTTGATGATGTCGGCAGTCTCCTGAGCAGTCATTCTGACATGCTCCTGTCCGTTTACGTCAACATAGACGTCCTGCTTGTCTGCCCATCCGTCCTCTGGCTTGACGAGCATAGGTCGCCATTCCTCGTTAGGGTGGTCGTGTGGTGGAGCGCAGACGATGTGCTTGTTGCCGTTCTTTATTACCAAGAGGTGGCGATACTGAATGCCGCAGATGAAGCGAACGTTCTCATTTCCAAGCTCTTTGTTGAGCATGTCTATGAGTTCCTTTGCGTCCTCTGTCTGCAGATTGCCGCCATTATGAGTGACGAAGCGTCCATCGCCTAAGGTGATGATATTGCATCTGATGGCAAAGTCATCGTTACTCATATCGTAGCCGATGGATGCAGCCTCAAGAGGGCCACGTCCTTCATACACCTTGTCAAGGTCATAGCCCATGATAGCTGTGTTAGCCACCTCGCTGCCAGGACTGTAGTTCTGAGGCACGGTGATGAGTTGTCCTGTCTTGCCCTCCTTTGCCAACAGGTCCATGAATGGTTTGTCAGCAACCTCAAGCAGCGTTTTGTTTCCTAATCTTTCTACCTTGTGATCGGCCATGCCGTCACCTAATACTATTATATGCTTCATGCGAGTTAGATATTTGCTATTGACATTACGTTAGCGAAGACACCGGCAGCCGTTACTGATGCACCGGCACCGTAACCCTGTATGAGCATTGGATATTCCTTGTAGCGCTCGGTGGTGAGGAGCACGATGTTGTTGCTTCCGGCAAGCTCGTAGAACGGATGATCCAGAGGAACCGTCTGCAGAGAAACACTCGTCTTGCCGTCCTCAAGCTTCGCCACGAAACGCCAACGCTTGTTCTCTGACTCCAGAACCTTACGGCGCTCCTCAAAGTCAGCATCCAGTTCAGGCAGCGAACGCCAGAAGTCATCGAGCGAACCCTCAAAGTATCTGTCCGGAACGAACAGATGCTTCTCTACATCCTCTGTCTCAACATGATAACCAGCCTCACGAGCCAGGATGACAAGTTTGCGTACAACGTCCATGCCACTCAAGTCAATACGAGGGTCAGGTTCAGCATATCCCTGCTCCTTCGCCCTCTTTACCGTTTCCGAAAAAGGGACGTCTGCAGCTATCTCGTTGAAGATGAAGTTGAGCGTGCCCGATAGCACAGCCTCAATCTTCAGTATGCGGTCGCCCGAATGTACAAGGTCGTTTATCGTACCAATGATAGGAAGACCTGCGCCCACGTTTGTTTCAAATCGAAACTTAACGCCATGAGTCAGCGCTGTCTGCTTCAGACGCTGGTAGTTGGCATAATCCGACGATGCCGCAATCTTGTTACATGCTATGACAGAGATGTTATGTTCAAGCAGCGACTGATACAGGTCGGCGATGAGAGGAGATGCAGTACAATCGACGAACACGCTGTTGAAGATGTTCATCGTGAGGATATTCTCCAGCAACAACTGCGGATTGCTGTCCTCAGCGTTGTCCAACTGCTCACGATAAGTGCTCAAATCTATTCCGTCGCGAGTGAAGATAGCCTTCTTTGACGATGCTATGCCCACCACGTTGAGGTTGAGACGATGCTCCTTCTTCAGCACATCACGCTGCTCATGAATCTGCTCTATCAGCTTTCCGCCTACCGTTCCGACACCACAAATGAAGATGTTCAGAACCTTGTACTCAGAAAGAAAAAACGAGTCGTGTATCACATTGAGCGACTTGCGCAGGAACTTCTCCTCCACAACGAACGAGATGTTCGTCTCAGAAGCACCCTGAGCACATGCTATGATAGAGATACCCGAGCGTCCGAGTGCACCGAACAGCTTGCCGGCGATACCAGGAGTGTGCTTCATGTTCTCGCCAACGATAGCCACCGTGGCAAGACCTGATTCGCTTGACATAGGGTTCATGGCACCCATCTCTATCTCCTTGCTGAACTCCTCGTTCAGAACAGCCTTTGCAGCCTCTGCGTCGCTGTCCTTCACACCTATGGAAGTAGAGTTCTCAGACGATGCCTGACTGACGAGGAAAACAGAGATGCCGTTGTCTGCCAGTGCAGAGAAGATACGGCGATTGACACCGATGACACCTACCATCGATAGACCGGTGACGGTGATGAGCGTTGTGCCCTTGATAGACGAGATACCCTTGATAGGCTTGTTGTCATCGTCTATCTTCTCCTTTATGAGTGTTCCAGGATGTTCTGGGTTGAATGTGTTCTTTACTTTGATAGGTATGTTCTTCACACATACCGGATAAATCGTAGGAGGATAGATGACCTTTGCGCCGAAGTTGCAAAGCTCCATTGCCTCGATGAACGACAACTGGTTGATGGTATATGCAGCAGGGATGACGCGAGGGTCGGCCGTCATGAAACCATCCACGTCTGTCCATATCTCCAGCACCTCAGCATCGAGCGCAGCTGCTATGATGGCAGCCGTATAATCCGAACCGCCACGACCGAGGTTTGTGGTACGTCCGTTGTTCTTGTCCTTAGAGATGAAACCCGGAACGAGCGAGATGTGAGGCAGGTCGCTGAATGTCTTGCGCACCAGTTGGTTCGTAAGCTCAGTGTCGAGCGTATGCTTGTGGTTCTTCAGTTCGGTCTTTATGAAGTCGCGAGAGTCAAACCACTTGGCACCATCGATGAGCGTTGCCACGATAAGCGACGAGAGACGCTCGCCGTATGCCACGATGGCATCCTGCGTCTTGGTAGAAAGATCATGTATGAGGAATACACCGAAGTAGATGGAACGCAGTTGTTCGAGCAGTGCGTCAACCTTGTTGAACAGGTCCTCTCTCTTCTTTGCGTCGGTGATGATGGTGTCTATCATCTGGTGATGGCGGTCAACCATGGCATCGAACTCCTGCTTCCATTCGTCCTTGCCCTCAACTGCCAACTTCGACGTGTTAATAAGTTTGTCTGTAATGCCACCGAGTGCGCTTACTACTACGACAACAGACTGTTTCTCTGCCTCTTTCAGGACGATGTTCCTGAGGCTAAGAATACTCTCAACGGAACCCACACTGGTTCCACCGAACTTTAAGACTTTCATTTCTTTTATTTGTTTTTGTTTTTAAGTCTCCTCCGTTCTGCCCCGATACGTAAGGGGAGTGGAGACGAAATTACACATTGCCGGCACGATGTTTCTGTTACTCAGCTCATGCCTTGTCCTCGTCCGGCTCCTCACTACGACAGAGGTTGCTGTCCATAAGACGAAGGTCGCTGCGCTGGTCTTGTGCGCGAACTTATTTATTAAAATCAGATGCAAAGTTACAAAAAAATCCTTAGACATCCGTCTATTCCCTCTTTTTTTTATAAAAATTATCAATTTTTTAATCACGGGTAACTACTCATGTCCCTTGTTCTTTTTAACACAGAGGCAGAGAGCACTGAGTTCACAGAGATTCTTTGAGTTCCATTCGGGGTTCGTGATATTCTAAAAATTAGTGCATAAAAATTTCGTGAAATCCGTGAAATCCGTTGAAAAAAAGAAAACGTGCTGCATAGTACTCTAAAAACTCCGTGTTCTCTGTGCTCTCCGTGTCTCTGTGTTAAAAGAAACACCCAACACCCAACACCCCACACAGATATCTCATATCATAAAAATGAAAACTCGGGGTTTGAAATGCCAAATTTAGCGCGTCAAAATCAGCAACGGCTCCTTCGCTGTCGTACAGGCGAAAGACTAATCGCTTGATACTCAGATGGTTGACTTTTGAGAAGCACTAAATTACCCCCAAAAACGCCCCAAAATGGCCTGTAAGAGGTATTGAATGACCATGTAAAAAGCATTGAATCGCATTATGAAAGGCTACGAATCACAATGTCAATCAATACAAATCACATCCCGATTCAATAAAAACGCCGTTTTGAAGGCTATTTTATGCCAAAACAAAGTGAAAACTCTGACTTTTCCGTTGTCAATATATTTCGCAATAAAAAGCATTCGCGTAGCATATTATCCAATAAAATTTGGTAGTCTTATTTTTTTTTATTACTTTTGCACTCAAGTATAAATAAACATCTACTCAGGTCCACTGACTTTTTAAAACACAGAGACACGGAGGACACTGAGTTCACAGAGATTTTGAGTTCCATTCGGAGTAAAAACATGCTGCATAGCACTCCAAATTCTCCGTGCCCTCTGTGTCCTCCGTGTCTCTGTGTTAAAAAGGAGCAGAGTAGTCACATAATTAACCCAAAACCAATAGCGATGCTCAACATAAAGACATTTGAGGTAAATCCGCTTCAGGAGAACTGCTACGTCGTTAGCGATGAGACAAAAGAGTGCGTCATCATCGATTGCGGTGCCTTCACCGACGAAGAACGACAGGAAATCATCGACTACATCCGTCAGGAAGAACTGAATCCCGTACATCTTCTTGCCACCCACGGCCATCTCGACCATAACTTCGGCATCGACGCCATGCACAAAGCCTTCGGCCTTAAGCTGAAGTTGCATCGCGGCGACGAGCGAATGGTGCGCGAATTAAAGCAGCAAGCCAGCCAGATGTTCGGCATGGAGATAGACTTTGTGCCGCAGATTGACAGTTTCCTAAGTGCAAATGACGAAGTGAAGTTCGGCTCACACACGCTGACATGTATAGCTTCGCCAGGCCATACCATGGGCGGAATCTTCTTCCATTGTGCTGAAGAAAACGTCGCTTTCTCAGGCGACACACTGTTCAGACAAAGCATTGGACGAACAGATTTACCAGGAGGGTCCATGTTTATGATTATCAACTCGTTAAGATACCTATGCCAACTGCCTGACAATACCGTCGTTTACCCGGGTCACGGCCCTCAGACAACCATCGGTTTCGAGTTGGCTCACAACCCATATCTCGACCGCTGATGAACGCAGAAGAACTTGCCGTCTCAGGCGCAAGGAAGGCAAAAGGCGAGACTGTCATACTCGGCATCGACCCAGGCACCAATGTCATGGGCTACGGCGTGTTGCGTGTCGTGGGCAATAAGGCACAGATGGTGTCCATGGGCGTAATCGACATGCGCAAGATGGCCGACCCTTACCTCAAGCTTGGCTACATTTTCAAGCGCGTTACCGGCATCATCGAGGAGTATCTTCCCGACGAACTCGCCATCGAGGCGCCCTTCTTCGGCGAGAATGTACAGTCGATGCTGAAGCTCGGACGTGCTCAGGGCGTTGCCATTGCCGCCGCTATACAGCGCGACATACCGATACACGAATATGCCCCGATGAAGATTAAGATGGCGCTTACCGGCAATGGTAAGGCCTCGAAGGAGCAAGTAGCAGGCATGCTTCAGCGTATGCTGAAACTCGATAGCAACGAGATGCCGAAGTTTATGGATGCCACCGACGCCCTTGCCGCTGCCTATTGCCATTTCATCCAGATGGGAGTGCCACAGTCAGGAGCAAGACACTACGGGTCATGGAAGGATTTTGTAACTAAGAACCAATCAAGATGCAAACGATAATAGATATAAAACAAGGTGTATGCCGTATGCCTCAGTGGCGCATGGCAGAGCCTGTCGATTTCGAATTGAACCGTGGCGAGCACATCGCCATTGTAGGACCAAACGGCGGCGGAAAGTCGATGCTGGTGGATATCATCACCGGTGCCCATGCATTGCTGCCTATGAACCCCGTGCGTTACGATTTCTCTCCGTCGAGAGCCAAGCTTGTCAGCGATAACATCAAGTACATGACGTTCCGCGATTCCTATGGCACTACCGACGGCACCTATTATTATCAGCAGCGCTGGAACCAGAACGACATCGACGAAACGCCCGTTGTCGCTGACCTTCTCGATGAGGCTTTCCGCATCGCCGACGAAGGAATGTGCCGCCAGAACGTATATGATCGCTTCCTCGTTCGTGACGAAACACCAGAGCAGGAGGCAGAACGACTGGCGCAGGAAGCAGCAGAGCGAGAGCAGATGCATGCCGAACTGGAGCGCGTTCGCAAGCGCCTGTATGAGATGTTCCATCTCGAACTGTTGCTCGACAAGCACATCATACTGCTGTCGAGTGGCGAATTGCGTAAGTTCCAGCTGACAAAGACGTTGCTTACCAATCCGCGTGTGATGATAATGGACAACCCATTCATTGGCCTTGACGTAAATGCACGTCAGCAGTTGCATGATTTCTTGCGTGTGCTGAGTGAGGAAACGCAGGTCAGCATCATACTTGTACAGTCGAAGAGCGACGACATTCCGGAGTTCATCACTCATGTTTATGACGTGAGAGACATGAAGGTCGGACCTAAGCAGACACTCGCCGAATATCGTGCTTCTGCTTCTCCTGCACCAGAACGTGTGCTGTCCGATGAAAAGCGCGATGCCATCCTTGCCCTCCCTGTGGCAGACAATGGAGCAAAGGATAGCGATTCGGTCATCGAGTTCCGCAATGTAAACATCCGTTATGGTGCCAGAACCATTCTGCGCGACCTTAATCTCACCGTCCATAAAGGCGAGCATTGGGCGCTGTCCGGCGAGAACGGCGCAGGCAAATCGACCTTGCTCAGCATCGTTTGTGCAGACAATCCGCAGGCTTACGCCAACGACATCGTGCTCTTTGGCCACCAGAGGGGTAGGGGAGAGAGCATCTGGGACATCAAGAAGCACATCGGCTACATCTCGCCTGAGATGCATCGTGCCTTCCTTCGCGACCTTCCGTCCATCGAAATAGTAGCATCCGGCATGTCAGACATGAACGGCCTGTATGTCAAACCAAAGCCAAGCCAGATGGAACAGTGTCTCTTCTGGATGGACATCTTTGGTGTTAAGCATCTTGCCGACCGCACTTTCCTGAAGCTTTCAAGCGGAGAACAGCGACTGGTGCTGCTCGCTCGTGCCTTCGTCAAGGACCCTCAGCTGCTCATTCTCGACGAACCTCTCCACGGACTTGACCTCGTCAATCGCCGTCTCGTTAAGGACGTCATAGAGACCTTCTGCCAGCGTGAAGACAAATCGCTCATTATGGTGACACATTATCAGGAAGAATTGCCAAATAACATCACAAATAGCATTTTCCTGAAGCGTAATAATTAAAATGTATTAAAATATTGTCGGTAATATTGGTGAATTCAAAAATTATCACTAATTTTACCGACAAAATCTAATAACACCCCTGTAATAGAAGAACACCCCTGCGCCCCGACCTAACTTGCATTATCCTTAAAAATTATCAACTAAAACCACTTTTACTATGAAGGTTTATCAATCTAATGAGATTAAGAACATCGCATTGCTTGGCAATGACGGTTCTGGTAAAACCACCCTCACTGAATCATTGCTCTACGAGGCAGGAATCATCCAGCGTCGTGGCCGCGTAAGCCAGGGCACTACTGTTAGTGACTACTTCCCTGTAGAGCAGGACTATGGCTATAGTGTGTTCTCAACTGTCTATCATGTTGAGTACAACAACAAGAAACTGAACATTATCGACTGTCCAGGAAGTGACGACTTCGTTGGTGCTGCTCTTACTGCGCTCAACGTTACTGATACTTGCGTGCTCCTGCTCAATGGTCAGTATGGCCCAGAGGTTGGCACACAGAACCACTTCCGCTATACAGAGAAGCTGAAGAAGCCTGTTATCTTCCTTGTTAACCAGCTCGACTCTGACAAGTGCGATTATAATAATGTAGTGGATCGTCTGCAGGAAATCTACGGTTCTAAGTGTGTTCCTGTTCAGTATCCTATCAACGAAGGTCCTGAGTTCAACTCGCTCATCGACGTTCTGCTCATGAAGAAGTACTCATGGAAGCCAGAAGGTGGCGCTCCTATCATTGAGGAAATCCCTGCAGAGGAGATGGACAAGGCAATGGAGATGCACAAGGCTCTCGTTGAGGCTGCTGCTGAGAACGATGATACTCTCATGGAGAAGTTCTTCGAAACAGAGCAACTCACTGAGGATGAGATGCGTGAAGGCATCCGCAAGGGTCTCGTTACACGCTCTATCTTCCCTATCTTCTGCGTATGTGCAGGCAAGGACATGGGCGTTCGCCGTCTGATGGAGTTCCTTGGCAACGTCGTTCCTTTCGTTGACGAGATGCCAAAGATTCATAATACACGTGGTGAGGAAGTTGCTTGCGACCCTAACGGTCCTACAAGTGTTTACTTCTTCAAGACTGGTATCGAGCCACACATCGGTGAGGTTGCTTACTTCAAGGTGATGTCTGGTACCGTAAAGGCTGGCGACGAACTTACCAACGCTGACCGTGGCTCTAAGGAGCGCCTCGGACAGATATTCGTTTGTGCTGGTGCTAATCGTGAAGCTGTTGACGAACTGAAAGCAGGCGATATTGGCTGTGCCGTAAAACTTAAAGATGTAAAAACCGGGAACACCCTCAACGGAAAGGACACAGAGAATCGCTTCGACTTCATCAAGTACCCTAACGCTAAGTATTCACGTGCCATCGTAGCACAGAACTCTTCTGAGACAGAGAAGATGATGGCTGCTCTCGTTAAGATGCGCCAGGAGGATCCAACATGGGTTGTTGAGCAATCTAAGGAGCTTCGCCAGATCATCGTTCACGGACAGGGTGAGTTCCACCTCCGTACGCTGAAGTGGCGCCTTGAGAACAACGAGAAGATCAAGATCAACTTCGAGGACGCTAAGATTCCTTATCGTGAGACTATCACTAAGGCTGCTCGTGCTGACTATCGCCATAAGAAGCAGTCGGGTGGTGCAGGACAGTTCGGTGAGGTACATCTCATCGTTGAGCCTTACGCAGAAGGCATGCCAGATCCTACAGTTTACAAGTTCAACGGTCAGGAGTTCCGCATGAACATCAAGAGCCGTGAGGAGATCGACCTTGCTTGGGGCGGTAAGCTTGTATTCATGAACTCGGTTGTAGGTGGTGCCATCGACACTCGTTTCATGCCTGCTATCCTCAAGGGCGTAATGGAGTGCATCGAGCGTGGTCCATTGACTGGCTCTTATGCTCGTGACGTTCGCGTCGTTGTTTATGATGGTAAGATGCACCCAGTTGACTCTAACGAACTTTCGTTCATGCTTGCAGCACGTCATGCTTTTGCTGATGCGTTCAAGAATGCAGGTCCAAAGATTCTCGAGCCTATCTACGATCTCGAGGTTTATGTACCAGCTGACTACATGGGCGACGTTATGTCTGACCTCCAGGGTCGCCGTGCTCTCATCATGGGTATGGACTCTGAGAATGGTTATCAGAAGCTTTCTGCAAAGATTCCACAGAAGGAGCTCGCAAGCTACTCTATCGCTCTGTCTTCAATAACAGGTGGTCGTGCTTCGTTCACAACTAAGTTCGCTTCTTACGAGCTTGTTCCTTCTGACATCCAGCAGCAGCTCATCGCAGCTCATGAGGCTGAGACAAAGGACGAGGATTAATCACGCCTGGGGCGTGAAGTTAAAGAGTTAAAGAGTTAAAGAGTTAAGGTAGTTCCTACTCCTTTTCTCTTTACGCTAAGACACAATAAAAAACCGCAGGTTCATCAATCGTGAACCTGCGGTTTTCTTTAACTTTTTAACTCTATAACTCTATAACTTCGAGCGTTAAGCGAGACCTGCGGTTTTCTTTAAGTTAGGCGATTATATTCGCCATTTCTTTAACTTTTTAACTCTATAACTCTATAACTTCGAGCGTTAAGCGAGACCCATTTCCTTCTTGATCTTATCAACGTAGTCAAGCTTCTCCCATGTGAAGAGCTCCACCTCTACGTCGAGATCGCCATAGTAACGGTTGGTGAAATGCTTTACCACCTTCTGTGGCTCACGTCCGAAATGACCGTAAGCAGCTGTCTCCTCATAGATTGGTTTGCGGAGATTGAAACGATCCTCAATAGCCTTTGGACGCAGATCGAATATCTTCTGCACCTTCTCAGCTATCTCTCCGTCAGTCAGCGAAGTGTGGTTGGTGCCGTAGGTATTCACATAGATGTTCACTGGCTTTGCCACACCGATGGCATAGCCCACCTGAACGAGCATCTCGTCTGCCACACCTGCTGCCACCATGTTCTTTGCAATGTGACGTGCTGCGTATGCAGCCGAACGGTCAACCTTGCTTGGATCCTTGCCAGAGAATGCACCGCCGCCATGAGCACCCTTGCCACCATAGGTGTCAACGATAATCTTACGGCCAGTAAGACCAGTGTCTCCGTGTGGACCACCAATGACAAACTTGCCTGTAGGGTTTACGTGATAGATGATGTCGTCATTGAAGAGAGCCTTCACCTCCTCGTTCTTTATCTCTGCTACGACACGTGGAATGAGAATGTTTATCACGTCGCTCTTGATACGAGCAAGCATCTTCTCGTCCTCGTCAAACTCGTCATGCTGAGTAGATACCACGATGGTATGGATGCGGCGAGGCTTGTTGTCGTCGCCATACTCTATCGTCACCTGGCTCTTTGCGTCTGGACGGAGGTAGGTTGCAGTGTTGCCCTTAGGACGAACGTATGTCATCACCTTGCCCTCACGGCGGATGTCGCTCAGCACACGAAGAATGCGATGGCTCAGGTCGAGTGAGAGAGGCATGTAGTTCTCTGTCTCGTTGGTTGCATAACCGAACATCATGCCCTGGTCGCCAGCACCCTGATCCTCAGGATTCTCGCGCTCAACGCCCTGGTTGATATCGCCACTCTGCTCGTGAATGGCGCTGAACAGTCCGCAGCTCTCTGCATCAAACTTGTACGAACTCTTGGTGTAGCCAATGCGAGTGATGGTCTTACGCACTACGTCGTGCATGTCAATAGACTTGCTGGTCTTGATTTCGCCAGCTACTACTACCTGACCTGTCGTGACAAGAGTCTCGCATGCCACCTTTGAGTTGGCATCATAAGCGAGGTAGTTGTCAAGAACAGCGTCCGAAATCTGGTCGGCCACCTTGTCTGGATGGCCCTCAGAAACTGATTCTGAAGTGAAAAGATATCCCATAATCTTTATTTAATTAAAAATGTTTATGGGGAAAGACGTTGGGTGGAATGCACAGACAAGCATATTCTGTTTTAGCAGCATAGCACTGTCATGGCTATGCAAGGCTTGTCGTTTTAGCATTTTTTACTGTGGTTGCAAGCAGCCCAAATCTATCCACGAAATGTTATTAATATGAAAAAGTGGTGCAAAGGTACGCATTTTTTCTGAAACATACACACTTTAAGCATATCTTTAACATCTTTTTAGTTCCCGGCGAAGAAGGCGAGTATGTGGCTCTGCACCTCTGCTGGTGCTTCGTCGTAGAGAGCGTGACCGTAGTTCTCGTACATAATCAGTTCACAGCCGAGTAGAGACGCAAGCTCTGGACTTGACTCCGGACCAAGGACGTTGTCGATGGACGAACCGATGACCAGCGTTGGGCAGGTTATCTGTTTTAGCAGCGAACGATTGTCAAGGTCGTTCATCGTGCGGAGGAGAGGGAGGAAGTGAGCGAAGTCTTCTGCGTTGCCAACCTTCTCTGCATAAGTGAATGCTGTTAGGTTCTTCGCATAGTAGTCTGCTGAATAGATGCGCGTGAAGACGTCATGGTTGAATGTCTGCACGTCGCCCTCGCATGCCAGTCGGTCCCAGTTGCCAAGGGCCTCTGTTGCAGTAGGAGTAACGCTTGCCGCTGTAGAGCAAAGCACCAGTTTGCTGACCAGATGCGGGTGTGTGGCAGCGATGTGCTGAGCCATGATGCCACCCTGTGAGCATCCCATGACGCAAGCACCAGCAATGCCGAGACTCTCCATCGCCGCCGCTGTCTCGTCAGACATCTGCTCCATAGTGTACCCATCCTCAATCTTTCTCTTTCGGTCGAAGAGGTAAACCTTGTAATTATCACAGAAAGCACTATATTGCTTCGCTATAAGCGCCGCCATCGGCGTTACAGGCATCAGACTGATACCTGGCAGAATAACAAAAGGGGTGTTACCATTGCCGAAGCAGCAATAGTCCATCTCAAAGCCATTAAGGCTAACAGTATTTTGTTCGCAGTTCATAATTCAAATTCTAATTCCTAATTCCTAACTCCTAATTCCTAACTATGGCGTCCAGTTTGCTGTTCCATTTTTAGTTTATATTTTCAGTATGATTTTAAGTAAAGATTTTGAGAAGCCGGGTAGGGTCTTCCACTTAATATCCCTCGTGCTGCATTGAGTTATACTCATCAAAGAGGGCGAGACACTTGTCACGGTCTATTTGTACGAGATAGTCCCCCAGACGGTCACGCCCACCGAAGATATCGTTGAACTTATCATCGCGGAAACCAATGCGCCCGTTATCAGCAATGGTGCAACCATAGTACACCTTGTCTATATTAGCCCACATAGTAGCGCAGAGGCACATGTGGCATGGTTCGCCTGTCGTATAAAGAGTGCATCCTGTCAGGTCGAACGAATCAACCACACTGGCAGCATTACGAATAGCCATCATCTCCCCATGAGCCGTAGCGTCATGATTCACGAGCACCATGTTGTGACCACGCGAAATGACCTTGCCATCCTTCACAATGACAGAACCGAACGGTCCGCCATGTCCCTGACTTATGCCTATGCGCGCCTCGTCAATAGCCATCTGCATAAACCGATGGTCATCAGCAGTCAAGACAACCTCAGTCTTGACCTCCCCATCTTTCATTATCTTTTCATCTTTTAATTCCGTCATCTTTATATCTTTTAATTTCTAAATTTCTTAATCTCTTAATCTCTTAATTTCTTAATTTCTTAATTTCTTAATCTCTTAATCTCCTAACAGGGTTTAACACAGAGGCACGGAGGCCACGGAGAACACGGAGTTTTTAGAGGTCCATTCGGAGTTCGTGATATTCTAAAGTTAGTGCAGAAAAATTTCGTGAAATCCGTGTAATTCGTTGAAAAAAAGAAAACATCCTGCATAGACCTCAAAAATCTCTGTGTCCTCCGTGTCCTCAGTGTCTCTGTGTTAAAAAAATCTTAATTTCTTAATCTCTTAATCTCTGTGGCTCCCATTCTGCCCAGTGATATTATGGCATTGAAAGTGCTACCGCCAGGCACTGCCGCCTGTGGCTGATCGTTCTTGAATATTATGTCGAGTATTGTCTCGCCTATACCTATAATCATCTTGTTTCAGTTTGTTTCACAAGGCAAAAGTAATAAATAAAATTGAATTATGTGTATATTTCTCAACATATCTTTCATGTGTTATGTTTTTTTGGTAAGGTTTAACATTTAGCGTTTGGCGGGTAACTACTCTCAGCACTCTCTTATTTTTATAACACAGAGACACAAAGGACACAGAGGACACGGAGTTTTTAGAGTACTATGCAGCACGTTTTCTTTTTTTCAACGAATTACACGGATTTCACGAAATTTTTATGCACTAATTTTTAGAATATCACGAACCCCGAATGGAACTCAAAGAATCTCTGTGCACTCTGTGTCCTCCGTGCCTCTGTGTTAAAAAAGACAAGGGAGTCACACCTACTTATACCCAGAAAATGTCAAAACGCCGAAACTCACAAAAATGTGAGAAAATAGTCTCAACGAATTGAATAACTGTATCTTGCCCTTCAATTCTATACACTGCTACCTATTTTTCTTACTCAAAATATTTGGTCATTACAGAATAAATATGTAACTTTGCAAATGGAAAAAATGTATCACCTTAAATTTGTGGATATGAGGATGAGAAAATTCAATCAGACAGCAGCGCCAAACTTCCTAACGGAAGAACTTGCGCAGAAACGCAAAGTGCAATCAGAACCTATGGTATTAACATCATTGTTTTTCTCTGAAAGAATCATGGTACCTGTCCGTGTGACCATTAATGATTATTTACACTGAAAATATGAAAAGAAGAATGAAACCTAAAAATCCGAAGTTCGTTCCTTTATGCGAAGCTGTCATAAAGAATGATATGGATTCCTTTGTAAAAATCTTGAATGAAGGATGTGATGTAAACGAAAAAGATTATAATGATGTTACAGCATTATGGTATGCTTCATCAAATGGTCGATATGAAATGGCGAAGATGTTAGTAGAGCATAATGCTGATTTAGAAGCTCGCGACAAATTTGGTTGTCCTCCTTTGTCAAAAGCCGTTTTTTTCTTTAATTTAGTCCCTGACGGCAAGCTAATAAAACTATTGGTGGATGCCGGTGCCGATCCTTTTGCTCAGAATTATTATGGTGTATCTCCAGTAAGTCTGGCGCATAACATTATGGGATTTCCCCAAGAATATATTGATATATTGGAGGAAAAAACAGGGAGGGCAGTCAAGTAGCATTACCCTATGATTATCAACGGACACATAACAAGAAAAAGAAACTATTCACACTGCTTGCCGCCTTGCTGTGCGGCACATTCACATCATTTGCACAGCTTGCGGCTAAGACGAAGAGGCTCCGTCACGCTGTGATAGCGTGATGGGGCTTTTTTCATGCCGTTACCTTCTAAAACACCTCCAAATGGAGGGTAACGGTGTTTGAGGAGGTGTTTTTTTGCGTATTTTTTGACTGAGTAGCATGTTTTTGACCCATCAAAACATGCTACTCAGCCCTTTTTATATGCTTTTGGTTGTCTGTCCGTGGAGCGCCCCAAAAAGTATAGTAGAAGAAGCTATGTGCGTAATATACTGATAATGTGATACTTGTAGTTTTGATAGAGGCATGGCATGAAGCCAATATGAAGAATATCGACTGTGTTTGTATCCAAAACCGTGCCTACGAAAAAAATATTTTTAAAAGTGGTTTACAAGCTACATAGCTACATAATCGCTTGTATGTCGCTGATACACAACGATTAAACCTATGTAGTTAATTATGTATGTAGGAATTTCGAAACTACATACCTACATAATCAGGGATATGTAGGTATGTAATTAAAGATTTCTGACTACATAGCATA
>JAZUKC010000155.1:0-5082 GCA_045643065.1 Prevotella sp. | reverse complement strand
CGGCTCTGCCCACTGTGATATTCCTCAAAGTGTCGTTCTCGGACGGCCTGGGGGGGGGTAAGGCGCCTGGGTGTTATAAAACAGTCCCTAATTGGTCGTTTTTCTTGGCATTATTTGTTTGCAATAGCATTTTGCATTATAAATTAACTATAATTATTTGTCGTTTTGTAGGGGTGTTGTCAAAAAATATAGCCTTTTATTTATATAAATAATGTAATTTTGTACCGATTTTGTGTTTTATTAAAGCTTAGTGTAACAAAATGCCTAGAAACTACAATATGTTAAGAAATTTACTTTTTTCTCTTCTTTCCCTCGTCACCGTTGCGGTGATGGGACAGACGTCAATACCTACTACGCCAAACTCAATACTTATTGAGGGTAGTGTTTATGTTGTCTCAAAAAGTGAAAGTATTATCGCTGACAATGCAGGTGAAGCTGGTCTTCGTGTGCGTCAGAATTCAAGTGTTGTTATAAACATCAAGAAAGACTGCACCCTGACTGTCAAAGGTGCTGACGCAAAGGAAGGTCATCCAGGTATGCCTGGTATCTATGTTCCTGAAAGTTCAACACTCGTCATTATCGGTGAGGGTAATCTCATCGTAACAGGCGGTAATGCTTCTAATGGTGGTAATGGTGAGTCTGGTCAGAACGCTGGCGGGCAAGACAGGGCAGCGAACTTCACATACACTTACAATCAAGACATTAACTTCGGCGGCTACGGCGGTGCTGGTGGTGCTGGTGGATACGGAGCTGGTGCTGCTATCGGTGGCGAAGGCGGTCACGGTGGTGCTGGCGGTGCACGAACATCAGAAGGAGAGAAAAACTACAACTATTCTGGCATTATGGGTAATGCAGGACAGAAAGGTACTGCATCTACTGGCATGGGTAAGGTATATGTGCTTGGAACTGTGAAGGTAACAGCTAACTCTGGTAATGCTGGCAGTGCAGGCTCGGCAGGAAGCAAAAGCGGTTACTACGGATATACTACATCAAAAACAGATGGAAGATACTATTCTATCGGTGGCGGTGGTGCTGGTGGCGGTGGTGGTGCTGGTAGTGCTGCTACATACGCTTTTGGTGCTGGTGGCGCTTCTGGCGGTGGCGGCGGTAGTGGCGGCCAAGGTGGTGCAGACTATAATAACGACTATACTGCCATTAACAACAAAACAACTACATGGCTTGGAAACCATTTGGTTAATGACATGAACAAAACCAATGCATCTTGTAGTGCAGGCGGTGGTAATGGTGGACAAGGTTCTGTTAATGGAGCTAATGGATCAGGAACGAGAGATGCTGGCGCAGGAGGTGTACAAAAATTCTACTTTTTTAGGGATTGGGGCGGTACAGATGTTTATGCCAATATAGGTGGCGAAGGTGGTGCAGCTGGTGTTAAAGGTGACATTGGTGCACAAGGCAACCTATACGTTCTAGGCAAGGCAACCGACAGAAGAATCAACAATAGTTCTACGAATCCTGCTTCAAGCACAACATACCTTGCAACAGAAGCAAATATCCCTGCTGACATCAAGGCTCTCTACGAATGGGCACTTTCATTTGACAGCCAAGGTGGTAGCCCGGTTCCTGCAACAATAAAGACAATCAAGGGCGAGCAGCTTCCTGCTCTTGCATCATCATCAATTCCAAGCAAGACTGATTCATACTTCGAAGGTTTCTTTACAGAGCCTGTTGGTGGTGAGAAGATATACAATCACGATGGCTCTGTAGTAGCAGGCTCACAGGTTTTCACATCTGACAAGACTCTCTACGCGCATTGGATTGACACTAAGTTCACTATCGTATGGGACTACTCATACATTGACCAAGACGGATCGCTCAAGGAAGTAAACGCAGAAGACAAGAGTCTCTATGCTAAGGTTCTGTTCAATGGCATGGAAGCCATAAAGGTCAATGCTGGTAGTGAATACAATGGCACAGACAACTATGCTGGTCATAAGATAGCAACAGCAACAATCAATGCTGTCGTAGGTTCTGGTGTAAACAATGCAACAACAGTTTACGTAACAGAAGAGCAGTTGAAATCACTCTCAGTTACGGCTACAGCATTGTCTTCTGATGACATAACCCAGACAGACAACAAGTATGTGACCACCAATGTTTCTTCTCACGAGGCATTGATGGCTGCTATTCCTACAGGTACATACTTGCAGGACTGGAGCATCACTATTACCAATGGAATAAAGCCTGATGTCGTGAGGGTGAAACTGCTTAGTTCAACGTCAGAGAATGGAGAATACACGACCATCAGTCAGATGACTAACGTCTCTGTTGCTTGTGCAAACAATGGTGGTGTGTATTCTGGTAAATATCCAGTATGGCCAGACAATATGATGAAGCAGAAGCTATACTACAAGGCACAGATTGTTGGCTTTGAGGTAGGTGGTGCTTCGTATAATGTTGCTAATATGCCACTTACAGATAATATTTCTACAAGCGACAACAAGATTATACTTACTCAAAGCGTAGCAATTCCAGTCATACACTTTGACCTCAATGCTCCTACTGGCCAAACTGCATACTATGCAACAGGCACAAAAGAGTACTTATATATAGATGAGTATGGTAAAAGCGTTGATGTTACCTCATATAGCGGCGAACTCACTGATAGCCGCTTTGAAGGTTGGGGTACAACGGCAGACACCAAAGCTTACGAAACAACTGTTGATGTCAATGGTGAAGTAACCCTCTATGCTTCATGGGCAGATGCCGTACCTCCTGTTATCCAATTCGTGAAAGCAGAAGGTAATTACACTATAGACGAGAACGACTATCAGCATGGTTCTCTCAATGTTACAATCCACATTGAGGATGCCAACGACAAGACAAATACTCAGCAGTGGTACTACGTGGCAAACAACAATAACACGAAGAAAGAAGATGTTCCTTCCTGGACTGAGATAACCAATGGCGATAATGGCGACTATGTTGTTACTATCCTTGATACAGACTTTGCATTTGGTTATGTGTATATAAAGACTGTGGATCAGGATGGTAACGAAAACTTTGCCGTGTCACCACAGTATCAGGTGGACATCCAGGCTCCAATGATTCTTCACTCTCCTATGGGTAAGCGTGAGGATACTTATTCTGTGGTATGTTCCGACAATGACTATCCTGTGATATTTGTTGAAATCGTGGATAATATCAGTATTGATGCTGTGGTCATCAACGGTAAGACTGTTACAACAGGTAGCAATCTTCCTGTTGGTGTAGGATATAATTGGACAAATCCTAACGCGCCTACGCGTACATCTGCAAGTTCTAAACTCTATGAACTGGCTAAGCCTGGAGATGCAGACAGAGAGCCATTAGAATATGACAGAAACGGAAATGTAACAGTATGGGGAGATGTCCCAGATTACAAGACATACATCATCACATCTCGTGATGCTGCTGGTAACACCGCTACTCGTGAGATGACAGTTTGGGTAAGTCACGACTGGAACAAGGATGAAAATGGCAAATACATCGTTGAGGATGCTATAGAGCCAAGTATCGATGCAAATGGCAATTACATTCCTGGTCTTCTGCCTCACGTAAACTGTAAGCATTGCTCACGCTATATCCTTGCCAAGAAGAACGGCGAGTGGAAAAAGGTAGATAAAGACGATCCTACACAGTTAGACGATGTGCAGCTCAAACCAGGCGATATCCTGTTGATAAATAGCAAAGATATCTTTGCTGGCACAAAATCTATCAATGAGGCATTGTTGCTTGCAAAGAACACTTTCTACCAGGATGGAACCGAGGATAACCCTCTCGGCATCGCTGAAACTATCAAGCTAACGGCGAGTCCTTATGGTATCGGTGCAAAGGTGGATGCTGACGTGAACGCTGCAACGCTTGTTGACCCAGAACGTTCTCTTACCCTCGACCTCAACGGTCAGAGCATCGATAAGGACGGCGTGGGCTATGAGAACGTAGTTGGTAACGCCAACGTAAGAATATTGTTGACAGACGACGGCGCGTTGCCATATACAAATAAGTCGAAAGTAACGGGATCACCTGTGCTTTATAAACGTAATGTATCAAGTGTTCAGGTGGGCAAGTGGCAGGCGCTCTATGTGCCGTTTGAAATAAACAATAATAGTTGTGAACTGGGTGCAATTACAGGTATTAAGATAGACGGCTATGCTTATGTGGAAATAGAACCAGGGCAAGCGTCTATCTCTGCAAATACTTGTGCATTCATTAAGAATAGCTCCGAGGGTGTGAAAAAGATTACGGCAACAGTTCCGCTCATGCCTGCACCTGCAGTTTCCGATAGAAATAGTGGCTTCGATGGTTACGAGTTTGTGGGTTGTACAGACAATTCATGTGAAGCAACCGAGGATAGGGCATTCTGGGTTATTACCAACGGAGGAAAGTTTAACTGGGCTAAGGCGGGTGCTCATCAGCGTCCATACCGATGGGTGGTGTATGACCATAGTACGACAAGTGCAGCTAAACCATTCTTCGCTCTTGAGTTGAAGGAACTGGAAGTAAATCTCGCTACTGGTATAGAGGATGTCAATGCAAAGAACGAATCAGGTGTATTCACGCTTGATGGACGAAAGATGTCATCCGTTCTGAACCTTCAGCCTGGCATATATATTATTGATGGTAAGAAGCAGGTAATAAGATAAATTAATGTACACGCGTAATACTTATATATATAAGGTAATGATAAGGAAAGGATATACATCTCCTGTGGTGGAGGTTATATACATGGATAACGATGAACTTCTGGATATGGTGACAAATAGTCGCACTCCAGAAGGTGCAGGCAATGGTGATGGCGAAGAAGATTTTGCTAAAAAGGGTAGTTCATTCGTCTTCGATCATCAATGGGGTATGGATGATAATGACGAATAGTCTGTTACGTGCAAAATGACGCATAAGAGGGTCTGACCCTCCTATGCGTCATTTTGTTTCTACTGTGTGTTGGTTCTGCGTCAATTTAGTGGCAAGTATGGAGGTATCCTCCCATAGTCAGCATAGATAATCTTTGCCCTTAGCAGATTAACTCCTGCCCTATTGAACATAGACCTTTTGATTTCCTTTATCTTATTTACCGTACCTTCC
>JAZUKC010000154.1:0-56312 GCA_045643065.1 Prevotella sp. | reverse complement strand
TTTGAAACATGCTGCATAGAACTCAAAAATCTCTGTGACCTCCGTGTCCTCTGTGCCTCTGTGTTAAACAGACAGGGGGTATGAATAGATGTTCATTATTCATTATTAATTATTCACTATTCATTATTCATTAAAATTGCTCTCCGTGTCTCTGTGTTAATACTGAGTTGTTACGAATGAATTAGGAATTAGCTCAGTGGGTTCCAGCCTTGCGCTTTTAGCTCAAACTCATTGCCGTCTCGCGTTACAAGCTGATAACCTAATTCTGGCTTTGTGATATGACCGATTAACTTGACGTCTTCTAATGCCTCAACCTTTGCAAGGTCGCCAATAGGAACGGTGAAGAGGAGTTCGTAATCTTCACCTCCATTCAAGGCACATGTAGTGAGATTCATATTGAACTCTTCTGCTGTTACTGCCGTCTGGTAGTCAATAGGAATGTTCTTCTCGTAGATTCGGCATCCACATCCTGACTGCTTGCAGATGTGCATGAGTTCAGATGATAATCCGTCGGAAACGTCCATCATGGCAGTTGGTTTTATGCCAGCTTGCTGCAACTGCTGAAGAATGTCTGCACGTGCCTCTGGCTTAAGCTGACGCTCAAGCAGATATTCCTTTCCAGCAAAGTCTGGATTAAATTGCAAGGCGTTGATATGACGGTTCTGCTCCGCCTTGTCTGTGTATTTCGCTTGAATCTCACGAATCTGCTGATAATAAACGGCTTTCTCTCGTTCAAGAATCTGAAGTCCCATGTAGGCAGCACCTAAGTTGCCCGAGACACATACCAGGTCCGTGTCCTTTGCGCCGTTACGATATACCACACTCTCCTTGTTCGCTTCGCCTATGCAAGTGATGGAAATGGCAAGTCCTGTAAGCGAGGATGTAGTATCGCCCCCGACTATATCTACGCCATGCTTATCGCACGCAAGAGCCAGTCCGCTATAGAAATCCTCAATGTCCTCAACGGTAAATCGCTTGCTAATGGCGAGAGACACCGTCATCTGCTTTGGCGTTCCATTCATGGCAATAACATCGCTGATGTTGACCATGGCCGACTTGTATCCGAGATGCTTCATGCTTATATAAGTAAGGTCGAAATGAATACCCTCCATAAGCATGTCAGTCGTAACAAGCGATACTGTGTCGCTATCGGGATTGCCTATCACTGCGCAATCGTCGCCAACACCCTTGAGCGTTGACGTATTCTTCTTTACTATGTCTTTTGTGAGATGGTCGATAAGACCGAATTCTCCAAGTTCTGATATATTCATTAGTGTGATGTTATTCTGTTTGCACTTTTAGATATACTTCTCTTTTGCTGCTTCTGTTCGTCCTCTGTATTCTTACGTTTGGAAAGGATTGAGTTCTTCGAGTTTTTGTGTACATAACTAAGTATAAACTCATCAAAATCAGCACCTTGCTCCAGCATGAAGGAGATCTGAATAGGAAGGGCAAAGATGTTTCGGCGAACGTCCTCACTCAGTCCGTCCAACTCAATAAGGCGGGCAGCATCTTTCTCCGTCGTGATAATCATGCGAGGCGTTGGCAGAGCATCAAACATGTTGTTAATCTGCGTGGCATCCTTCTGAGAGAAACGATGGTGATCGCTGAAGGATAGGGGAGTAAGACGCTCGGTGTATTTCTTCAAATCAAGCTGCAACTGCTGTGGAGATGCTATGCCCGTAAGCACTATTACATTATGCTCTGGGGTAACAGCGTCAAGCGGAAGGTTGGCAGAGTTGCCGAATACAGGATACATGTCGCCATAATTAAGCGTGGTGAAGAACAGCTTCTGGTATGGATAGAGATTCATCGCTTTTGTTATAACTCTGAAATCCATAGGTTTAAGATCCTTCGGACACTTAGTAACAATAACGATATCTGCGCGGTTCTTTCCTTCCTTCGGTTCACGAAGTCTGCCTGCTGGCAGCAGTTGGTCGTAGATGATAAGGCGGTGATAGTCAACGAGAAGAATGTTGACACCTGGTTTCACATATCGGTGTTGGTAAGCATCGTCCAGGAGTATAACGTCCGTGTCCTTTGTCTCTTCATCATGCCTAAGGCGGTTTATTCCTTCTACACGATTAGCATTAACCGCTACATATATTGGGTTAGGCGCAGACGATCCGAACTTCTTAAACATTTGATATGGTTCGTCGCCAATCTCAGTAGCGGTAACACCCTTATTAGCAAGGACATATCCCTTTGTCTTTCTCTTATAGCCTCTGCTCAGCACAGCTACCTTAGCACGACTCTTCAGCAGTTGAATGAGATATTCAACATGTGGTGTCTTGCCTGCTCCTCCAACAGTAATGTTTCCGACGGAGATTACGGGCATGGTAAAGCTGCGACTCTTCAGGATTCCCATTTCGAAAAGAAGATTCCTGAAGCGTACGCCAATACCATAAAGGAAACTCAATGGCATCAGGGATGAATGTATTTTTATGAAATCGCCTTCCATGTTGGTAAATTAGGAATTTAACTTTCGCATGCGCTCAAGTCAAAGGTTTTGAGGTTGTTGTTAGGTTATAGGTTTGAGGTTATAGGTTTGAGGTTTGAGGTTTATTACCTTTGCATATAAACCTAAAACCTAAAAGCGAAGCGACCTAAAACCTAATAACCAATGCAAGTTGAGCTTTTTACTTAATGTTCAAGACATAAGGAATTCTTGCCTGTACTGGCGACTGATTTCTGATGTTACGCACCATGATGAATGGCTCGTAGTAGTCGCCAAGGGTGAGACGCAGCTGTTCGTCAAGGATTGTGCCAGAGTTACCGTTTGCCTTACTGAGAAGTTTTGTCATAAAGTCCACATCTGCAGGATATTCCACAGCATGGAATTCATTAACCTTAGCAAGTTTTGCTGCCATCTTAACAGCATCATCAAGTGTGCCAAGCTTATCTACAAGATGCAGACGAAGACCGTCCTGTCCGAGCCATACACGACCCTGAGCAATCTTCTCCACATCCTCCACCTTAAGCTTTCGTCCATCGGCAACACGCTTGCGGAAGAGAGCATAACCAGTATTTATGTAAGTCTGGAGATATTCAATTTCCTCTGCATTCAGCGGACGTGCTGTGGCAATAGGAGAGAATGACGAGTTCTTGTTTGTCTTTACTTCGTCGAAATGTATGCCAAGCTTCTGTGAGAGCAACTCTGTGACATCAGGGAACATGCCAAAGATACCTATTGAACCAGTAATAGTTGTTGGCTCTGCAAAGATATACGATGCGTTGCATGACATGTAGTAACCACCAGAAGCGGCAAGTCCACCCATAGACACAACAACAGGCTTAACCTTCTTCAGTTCGGTGATATAATGCCACATCTGTTCTGAAGCATTAGCGCTGCCACCACCAGAGTTTATTCGTAGTACAACGGCCTTGACATTATCGTCGTTCTTCAGTTTCTCGAGATCAGCACAAACCACAGAACCCACAATCTGGCTTTCGCTTGTGCTGTAACCATTATCAGCATCAACGATATCGCCAGAGCAATAATAAACGGCAATCTGTTCGCCATCATTTCTGTATATGCCTGTGCCATCTGCAGTCTTCATGCCAGCAACGGTAACCTGATTGATGATGTCATTTCCTTCAACGCCAAGACGCTTCTTAACCTCTGCCTTAGCCTGATCGGCATAGAGAATATCGTCAATCATCTTCTTCTGCTTGAGTGCTGTAGGTTCCTCGAACATCATAACACCGTCAGCATACTGATTGAGGACTTCCTTGCTAATACCGCGTGACTTTGACACAGCATCAAGCATGTTCTGCCAAATGCCTGTAATATAGACCATTGTCTGCTCACGGTTGGCATCAGACATGTGGTCCTCAGAGAAAGTCTCAGTAGCACTTTTGAATGTACCTACCTTGACAATATTCATCTTCACGCCAACTTTTGCCAGAAGGTCTTTGAAGTACTGTGGTTGTGCGGCCATACCTCTCCATTCCAGGTGTCCCTGCGGATTGAGATAGATCTTGTCTGCTATTGAGGCAAGGTAATAAACGCCCTGCATGTAAGAATCGCCGTATGCAACAATCCACTTTTTCTTTGCCTTGAACTCAGCAAGCTTTGAACGAATTTCCTGAATGGTGGCATAATCAGTTGATAATGTTCCACACTCAAGATATATACCTTTTATATTATCATTATCTTTAGCCTTATCGATGGCTGAAAGGATGTCGTTGAGACCAAGGGTACCAGAAACGCCTCCAATCACTTCGGCCAAAGGATCGTCTGTGCTTTTCTCGACAATCTGACCGTCAAGTTTGATGACAAGTACGCTGTTATCGTTTATGACTGTCTCGCTCGAACTTGACAAAGCCATACCAATAAGGCTGATAAACATAAATGCCATAAGAATGCCGAATGTCAGGAAGTTGCCCATGACAGTGGCAAAAACACTCTTAAAGAAATCTTTCATATTATATAATGTATTTAATTTATTCAACTAGATATTGGAAGATAAAGGGACAATAGTAATGTTTCTATATCATCTTATTTGTTTTTTAGCGAATCTCCCTTCCCATTTGGGGGAGGGGTAGGGGGAGAGGGGCTACATATCAAAGAAACTATCGTCAGAATTGTTGTTTTTATTCTGCTTCTTTGGTTTTGGTTTCAGGTTTCCGTTCTCGTCAAACATTCCGTATGTAGTACGAAGCACGAGGAACTCAGTACGACGATTAAGCTGATTGCATATCTCCTGTTGCTCAGCAGGAAGTTTCTTGATGAATTCTTCCGTCAGCTGATCGTTTTCCTTCAACCAGTTGTATGTCTCTGTCAACTTTCTGCGTATGGTCTTTGGCTTTTGCTTACCATAGCCACGAGGCGAAAGACGGTCAGCAGCTATGCCATGTTCCTTAAGATATTCGCAAACAGCCTCGGCACGACGCTGTGAGAGATTCTTGTTATAGGCATCAGAACCACGATAGTCACAATGTGCAGAAAGTTCTATTGTGATGTTCGGATTCTCGTTCAGCAACTCTACGAGTTTGTCAAGAGCAGCCGTTGATTCTGGCTTTAGAGTCGCTTTATCAAAATCATAGAAGATGTTGTTAATCAGAGTAGGTACGCTGATGTTTGCCAATGGGAATTGAAGCGTGTATTCTTCCGATTCCTTGACAGGCTGAACTCTGAGTTCTTCTTTATGATTAAGGTAACCAGGGCAAGTAGCCAGGAATATGTAGTCAACATTCGGATCAATGGCTTGCTCAAACGAGCCGTCGCCCTTTACGCTAAGTCTGAGGTTAGTACCATCGTTGCCAACCATGTAAACAAGTGCTTTAGGCAACTCATAGCCATCATCCTCATAAACCCATCCCTTGACCGTCTGTACGATTTCAGGATTTTCAAAAGAATAAATCTTATCCCATCCACGACCATTGTCAGCACGATTGCTTGAGAAGAATCCCTTGTTCTGGAGTCCTTCAAAAGTTATTCCAAAGTCATCGCCGTTAGAGTTGAGAGGGAAACCAGGGTGAACAATCTTCAGACGCTTGTCAGCACCAGTTGTTGCATAGTAAATATCGAGTCCACCCATGCCAGGAAGACCATCACTTGAGAAATAGAAATCGCCATTAGGACGGAACGAAGGAAACATTTCGTTTCCAGGAGTGTTAATCTGAGGACCTAAGTTCTCAACACCTCCAAATCCTGCCGATGTGATACGTGCTCTCCAGATATCCAATCCACCTTGACCGCCAGGCATGTCAGACACGAAGTATATCCAATTGCCATCAGGCGAGATGGCAGGATGAGCAAAGCTTGAAAGCGTGTCCTTGGTAAGTTCTACTACATTTGCCTTACCCCAAGCGGCATCAGCTCGTGTTGACTTGGCAATCTGAGCAAATCGAGGATACTCGCTATCCATAAGACATTGAGTAATATACATTTCCTTGCCATCGGTAGAGAAAGAACAAGCTCCTTCGTCCTGTTCGGTATTCAGACCACCATTAACGACCTCTGGCTTGCTCCACTTACCTTTATCGTCCTTTTCAGACATAAAGATATCGCCAGGTTTTGTACCCGTTATGCCGCTGAGTTCATCACCAGTTGCGTCATTTCGGGTAGAAGTAAAGTACAGCTTGTCATACTGATCACCACTAAGCATAGGGCAGTAATCAGTTCTTCGCGAATTGAATACATCTTGCTTCTTAATGGTATAGTGAGAACCTTCCTTTTTCCATTGTGGAGCCATCTTTGCAGATTCTAAACCATTCTTTGCCAATACGTTATCAGGGAAAGTATCAAGCACAAGTTGAAACTCATTTGCTGCCCCCTTATAGTCGGCAATTCTGAGCATCTGGCGAGCCATGGACAGATGAGCAAGCGTATCCGCCTGCTTGTATCTCACAGCATTACGATAGGCAGCAACTGCCTTTTGCGATGCCCCAATATGCTCATAGCATAGAGCCATCTTAAGTGCAATCTTGCCACGTTGCTCACGTTCTTTTGATGGTGTCTTGGAGTAAGCCTTCTTGAACTGTTCGGCAGCATCATAGTATTCGCCAAGGGCAAGATATTGCTCGCCCTTTTTTACGTTGCTGTCAAGTCCGCAAGAAGACAAAAAAACAAATGTAGAAAAAGGTATTAATAGAAATATGACTTTATGTAAAATGTGTCTTGTCATATTAATCTTCGTCTTCGTTTAGGTGAAGGATAATGCTTGTCGCGCCAATTGTAAACAATGTTCCGTCATAGATGACTCTACGCTCACGGTCGTTCAGTATGACGTTATCAACGAATGTTCCTGTGTAAGAAGGACCATCACGGAGAATGTACTTGAGGTTGCCCTTTTTATCACGGCTGACGTTCAAAACACAATGATGAAGATCCATAGAAGGATCGCTTGTCTCAACAGGACATTGTATCTCGTTGCCTTTAGCGTATTTACCAATAATATTATCGCCCATGTGCAGAGGCAGTACCTGCTTAAAGTGGAACACATTTTCGATAACGTGAATACTACCGTATGCTGTCTGTTCAGCCTCTTCCTCAGCGTTTGTCTCGCGTTGAGTCTTATGTAGTTTTGAGACGCCCATTCTTATGGCAAACTGCTTACCGCAGTCGGAACACTGGAAGACAAGTTGCTGCCCGTCTTCGTATTTCGTCTCGTCAAATATTATGTAGTTATCACACTTAGGGCAACGTACGCGTTTCATGTGCTTTATAATCAACAAGTTGTTATTTACGAATCGTAGTTAACAGTTAACTAATAACTAATAACTGATAACTGTTTTAGAACTCCATAATCCAAGCGTCTGTAAACGACTTGTCAGATTCGCGAAGTTGAGTTAATGCCTTGTAAGCTTCTGGTCCAGAACTATATTTTCCGTAAACGACTTTCACGCTTCCATTAGGGCGAACAGCCATCTCTGCTTTGCTGAATCCTGCTTTCTTCAGACTTGTAACGTATTCCTGCGCATTATTCTTTGTGATGCGACTTGCCAATACTATGCTGAAATAATGCTTGTCAGCTTGTTCTTCCTTAACATCATTTGCAGGCTTCTGCTCTGGTTCTGCTACCTTCTCTGCCTTTGGTTCAGCCTTAGGCTGTGCCTCAACAGGTTCGCTGTTCTTATAGCTGATTGTCTTAACAGAAGTATCTTTCTTGTCAGGACATTTCTCTTTAGGCATAATATTATTCAGAACTCCTGTGTCCATACTGCTAACTGTCAGTTCTGGCTGATTCATCTTGCCGAAAGGAATGGCGCAAAGCAATAGCAGCAAGATTGCGGCAGCAACAGTACCTATATGCTTAAGAGTGCTGATGCGGATAGATATGGTCTTTTCTGTTTCTTCCTCGTCAGTTGTCTCGTCGTCTGTAGAAGCAACTACAAGGCGTGGCTCTGGCTTTGGCTCATCAGTCAGATTAAGTATAGTATCAATAGGACCTTGTTCCTTTTCGTTCTTAGCAGATACAGACTCAGCTGTTACACCAAACATAGCAGCAATATCAACACTATTTAATCCATAAAGCTCAGGAGTGAGAATGCCAGCCTCGCAAGGTTGGAAGTCGATATTTCCTTCTACATTAAGACTAAGTGTGCCAATGTCGTTCAGTTCACAATGACCTTCGTTCTGTAGTTTTTGTTTCAGTTCGGTAACTTCTTCGTCTATTCTTCTTATAGCTTCAGGGTAACTGATGTCGTAAGCCTCTATGTAAGATTGTGCAAGAAGAGAGTCGTTTATCTTCAGTTGAGCGTTAAACCCTAACTGTCGCAAAGGAGGCAGATATGTCTGAGTTTCAGGACAATAACGAGCGCATACATGATGAGCCATAAACCCACCAAGTCCTGGAACAATAACACAGTCATTGTCCAAAAGAAGTATCTCGATATGTCTATCTATCTGTATCACGATTGTTATAGTGCCTAAATATTGCGACTGCAAAGTTAATGTTTTTTTTTGATATAAACAAATATTTAAGTCTTTATTATGAAATATTTTTTACATCAAAAATGTATGAATCTCGCTAACAAATTATATATCATGATTATAGCACAAAATTCGCTTTGCAAGTTTCAAGCAGACGGTTTGCAATTTGTCTGACATTTTAATGTTAGGTCGATTGGGTAGCGTTATCAACGGTATTGAATGAGGACACCATTAGCATTGAATGAAATTTTCATTAGTATTGAATGAAAATATCAAAAGCTACGAATGAGCCACCCATTCCACTAATGGTTTATCTTCAGACGTACAAGTTCTATTTTGGTTGCCGTGTTCTTTACTATTTTGAAGACAAACTCGCCAATTTTTACTTCCTCATTAAGTTTTGGGAAGTTCTGGTATTCATGGAGTATGAGTCCACCGATGGTAAGGTAGTCGTCATCCTCAGGCAGATTTAGTTCAAACATCTCGTTTACCTTCTCTATCTCCAGACGAGCAGAAAGCACATATTCGTCTTCACTTAGTTGCTTGGCCACATATTTGCTGTTATCATGCTCATCCTCAATCTCTCCGAAGATTTCCTCAACAATATCCTCCAGACAGACGATTCCGCTTGTACCGCCAAACTCGTCAACGACAACGCCAATGCTCTTCTTCTGCTGTAAAAGCATCTGCATCATTCGCTGTGCTGCCATGGTTTCTGGAACGTAAGGCATTTCCCTGAGATGGCTTCTCCATTCAGAAGGCGAACGGAACATTTCAGAAGAATGGATGTAACCGACGATGTGATCAATATCCTCTTTATAGACAATAATCTTTGACTTTCCGCTCTCAATAAACTTCTGCATGAGTTCCTCTGGCGGACAGTCGATATCAACAGCTGTCACCTCAGTACGTGGCACCATGCAATCGCGTATCTTAGTGTCAGACAAGTCAAGAGCATTCTGGAATATTTTCACTTCCGTCTCAACTTTATCCTTGTCGTCAGCATTATCTATTGATGATTGTACAAGATGATCAAGCTCTACTCGCGAAAAAGCGTCATATTGCTGTCCGTGTTCAATCTTCACGCCTGCCATCTTCAGACAGAGACGACTGATCATGGTCGATAGGCGCGAAATTGGCCATAAGACGATATAGCAGAGTAGGGCAGGGTAGGCGAAGATGTTCAGAAACCTATTGGGACTGCTCTTGAAGATAGTCTTAGGCAGGAACTCGCCTGTAAAGAGAACAATAAAAGTAGAAGTGATTGTGTCGAGAGTCACGCGAACGCCTGGGTCGAACGAAGCGAAGAGGGTAGCATCAAAAAGTCGGGCAAACAGAATGCCATAGATGACAAGTGCGATGGTGTTACCCACAAGCATAGTCGAGACGAAGTTGTTGGGATGCTGAAAGAATATCTCAAGTGGTTTGCTCGATATAGGTTTGCTTTCGCGGTCCACCTCAATGAGCATACGATTTGAGGATACAAATGCTATCTCCATGCCCGAGAAGAAGGCAGAGAAGAGCATGGTGATAAGTATTGCTATTATTAAAGACGTGTACATTATTATATATATTAATATGATACCATCACAAACAGATGGTACTGATGTCAGAACGGGATGCTAAAACCATGAATCCCTTTTGCATGAAAGAATTTGGCTTAAGCATCCCTTTCTGTTTATTAGGTTCTCCAAGAATTCGTTTGGTCATGCTTCTATGATCAAAGGTAATGCTTTTATATCGAACGATATGTACGTGTTTAGCGATTAAAACTCATACGATGAGCGTTGTCTGAGTGCTAACGTATGTTCGTTTGAGTGCAAGCAAACGAAAGTTTGAGTGCTATCGTATGTTCGTTTGAGTGCAAGCGAACGAAAGTTTGAGTGTTATGAGACGACAAAAATCATCAATCCACACTCTTTCTCGTAGAACTATGTTTTTTATTGTTGCTCTATTGTCTTTTTCGTTGGTGCCGTCTGCTGACGCTTTGGCTCGTTGGCAATAGTGTCGTTTTCGTTTGTATTCTCCTTCTCAGGTTCTTTATTTCCTAAGTCAGCACTCTCAAACGATCCCTTTGAGTCGGTTACGAAATACCTTTGCATGTGTTCATCACTACGGAAGTATGAACCCTGCATGGTTCGTTCAGGAGTGACAAGTCGAGAAAACATCGTGCTGTAGAACTCATGTTTGTCCTGATCCCAAAACAACTCGTTGCTGGCAAAATGCAAACCGTCTGCTGTTCTGATGCGGACATTTCCGCGAAGTTCCCACAAGTGTTTCTTGTCAAAATAGAAAGCCGTGTCCGACTGAACGTATGCCTCTATATGAAACTGCTCGTCAAACTGCTCCATGAAGAGACCCTTATTGAATATCCATCGTTGCGGATCGCGTACTGTATTCACTTCCCATTCTTCAGCTATGATGCGATATTTCATGATGCCTGAGTCTGAAATCAGCGTGTTGACTCCATAACTCATCATCATCGAAACCGAGTCGCACTCGTTTATCGCAGGTGCTGTATGCTCTACATCCTGGCGACAGGCAGAGAACAAAGCGGCTAAGAGCAGAAAGTAGATGAATCTTCTCATTTTCTTGTTGTTACACATTATTATTCGAGCTTCCACTTCATGAACCAACGTTCGTTGAATGTGATGCCGAGGTTGATGCGGAATGTGTTTTCTGTAATAAGGTCTTTGGCAGATGCGTGAGACCATTGTGCAGAAATGTTAAGCGTCGAACGGTTGTTCCAAGAGTTTGTGATAGGCAATCCTATACCAATCGAAGCGGACAGTTCCTTAGGACCCTCCTGTCCGTTTATTCTTATATAAGGTGTAGCATAACTTACACCAGCACGGAAATGTACTCGATTAAGGTAAGAACGACTTGTCGCATTATTTACAAACTCGCCACCCACGGTTATCTTCTTTCTGTCCATGAGGGCATCGTCAACAAGCGTAAGCTGTGGCATGCCGTCCTTGATGCGGAGATCAGGATAGCTCATCTTGCTCCATTGCTGCAGAGTAAAGTCTGCGCCGATGTGGAGTTTCGTTCCGTGATACCACGAAAGACCAACTCCGTACATATCAGGAATAAATAGCGAATTGCTAAGATAATGCGATGTGGTGTCTTGAACACCGTTGCTGCTGCTACTCATGTCGAGTATTCCAACGTCGCCACCAAGCTTGTGACCATAAGAATATGTAAGACCAAGGGTAACCTCGTCCTTCTTGCTTACCTTTGCTGTGTATTGCAAACCAGCATCTAAACGATAGCTGCTTGGCTCTGCCACGTAGTATCGGGTGATGGTCTTCACGTTTGCATCCGAATAAGCATTAGTAACCGAGCGTGTGTAGTCGCCCCAAAGGTAACTGATGTTGGCACCGATAGAGAATCCCTTGAAAGGTCGGTAACCGATACCGTAATAAAGCTGTCGCATGCCGCCGGTACCATTATAAGTCTCCGTATGAGTTGTGGAGTTTGTATCCGAAACCTTCTGGGTAGAGTAATAGTTGTAGCCTATGTTGCTGAAAGGCAAGATACCGATGCTCATACCAAGATGCTTGGCGGCACGGAATCCCATTACGGCATACTCAAAGTTTGCGTTATTGGCATTCAGCTTGCGATTGCCCTCTGTAAAGTTTGTAACCTGAAGAGAGGCACCGACATCAAAGAGGAATGTCAGGCTATCTACATTAGCGTACGACGCAGGGTTCTGATAGTTCACCTGTCCACCATCGTGCATAGCTATAGCAACTCCGTTCATGCCACGATTGAAACCAGACGACTGGTCGCTGAGCACACCAAGGCCGAACTGGCTGTATGGAGAATTAGTGCCACTTTGGGCAACTGCCATCAAAGGAAGGAGCATCATGACGATGCATAAAATCTTTCTCATATAATTGTTAAAATTTCCCTAACTATTGGGTATAAATCAAATTTTGTGCAAAATTATCATTTTTTTTTCAAATAAAAGCACGTTATGTCAGAAATATAAGTTATTTTTGCATCATGAAACAAAATAAGAGACATATTTTAGCACATTTAACGTGTTTTGGCGTTTTATTGGCCACATTATTGCTTTCACCTTCAAAGGCAATTGCATCTGATTTTGGCGACGTCAACAACAACACCCCCTTTGAAGCTGATTCTGTTCACATATCGTTGCTGACTTGTGGGCCACATCCTGCCATCTATGCCCTTTATGGTCATACGGCACTCAGGTACGAGGATCGGTCGAAGGGAATTGACTTGGCAATAAATTATGGTGCATTCTCGTTTGACACACATTTCTTTGCTCTTAAGTTTATGTTTGGACTTACCGACTATGAAATGGGCATCATGTCTTTCGACGAGTTCTGCTTCCAATATAATTACTATGGAAGTAGCGTCGTTCAGCAGGAGTTTAATCTGACGGCAGCAGAAAAGCTCAAGGTGGCAAAGGCTTTGGATGAGAATGCCAAGCCAGAGAATGTTGTTTACAGATACAATTATTATTATGACAACTGTACGACGCGAGCACGAGACATCGTGATAAACAATCTTGATGGCAAGGTTGTGTTTCCTACAGAAGTTCCAGAAGGATTGACGTACCGTAAGATGATACACGGCATGAACGAGGATCATCCATGGGCAAGATTAGGCAACGACCTACTGCTTGGCGTGGGTTCTGACAGAGATGTCGATGCTCATGACATGCAGTTCCTTCCACATTATATGTTTGATGCAGCCGAAAAGGCATACATCGTTGATAAACAAGGAAATAAACGTCCGCTCATTCTTGAGGAAACACAAATTCTCGAACAACGTGTGGAACCTATTAAAAAGGAGTTCCCTCTGTCTCCGGTTGAGTGTGGCATGATATTTGCAATTCTGACATTAATACTCAGCATCATAGAAGTATGGAAGAAGAAATATTTCTGGTGGTATGACGCACTTGTGTTTGTCGTTCAGGCAGCATGTGGACTCATTCTGACTGCCATGATATTCTCTCAGCATCCGACCGTTAAGGTCAACATCCAGTTGCTTATCTTCTTCCCGCTGGTCATCTTCTTTGGATATAAGGCTATTCGTAGTGAGATGGCACGACACAAGCAGAACTATGCGTCTCCTATGCATTGGTACTGGTATGCAGGCCTGGGCGCTCAGGCAGTAGCTTTAGTTCTCATGGGATGTGGTGTTCAATGGATAGACGTGAGTGTATTACTGTTCTCATTATCAGTAGGTTGTCGCCACGCAAATAAATTAAAAATAAAACCAACAAAGAAATAGTGAATAAATATATTTATGTGTTGCTTCTCTCCATGCTTGTTGCAACAGAGGCTGATGCCCAGACAGCAAATGCGGCAAAAGGAGGGAATGCAGAAGCGAAAGATTCCCCACGACTCGTCGTCAATATCGCAATCGACCAGCTCAGGGCAGACTATCTTGAGGCGTTTATGCCACTTTATGGCAATAGCGGTTTCAAGAAATTGCTCAGCCAGGGACTTGTCTTTACGAACGCAAGCTACTCGTTTGCGCCTGTCGATCGTGCGTCTGCCATAGCGTCGATAATCACCGGAAGCGTACCTTTTTATAATGGAATCCCTTCTGGCGAATGGCTTTCTCGCAAGACGTTACGTCCGATGCAATGTGTTGACGATCAGAAGGCTATGCTAACGCCTCGTAGTAGTGCGCCAACACCTATCAACCTTGTTGTCTCGACGGTAGGCGACGAATTGAAGATTGCTACACAAAAGGCTGGAAAGGTCTATAGTGTAGCAAAGGATTGTGATGCTGCGATATTATCTGCCGGACACGTAGCAGACTGTGCTTTATGGATTGACCCTCAGTCGGGCCAATGGGCCACTTCGTCTTATTACAACAAGGCGATTCCTGACTGGTTGAATAACTACAACAAACAGTCTTCGCCTGCCCGAAAGGCAAAATCTGCATCGTGGAAGTCAAGAGACGAACTTGTCCAGAAGTTCTCATATTTCATAAACAGCAAGCAGCAGAAACCGTTTGTATATGGATTCTCTGGTGCAACAGCCAATGCTGATTACGCCACGTCGGCACTCGTCAACAACGATATAACCGACATGGCAATCCAATGTGTGACGGCCGGACAACTCGGAACAGACAACATGCCTGATATCCTTAACGTACAGTATTATGCTGGTACATTCAGGCATAAGAGCGTTACAGAGGTAGGAACAGAACTTAACGATACTTACGCTCGACTCGACGAGGCTATCGGATGGCTCATAACATCCGTAGAACAGAAGGTCGGAAAGGATAATGTTGTCTTTTTCGTTACATCTACAGGTTACTTTGATGAGCAACCTTTGGACTATACCCTCCATGGTGTCCCATCAGGAACGGTCTATATCAATCGTACGGCAAGCCTCCTGAACATGTATCTGTCTGCATTCTATGGACAGGCACATTATGTTGACGGATATCGAGACAATCAGATTTATCTGAATCATAAGACCATAGAGCAGAAGAAGCTCAAAATGACCGATGTGCTTGATCGCTCACGCGAGATGCTGCTCATGTCCGACGGCATCAGCCGTGTGTTCACATCTCATGGTCTCGCCGTCTCTTCCGATGCGTCCGTTATCCTTCTCCACAACGGTCATAACACATCCGTATGTGGTGATGTTATTATAGAGACCTCACCGGGTTGGCAACTTGTAAACGAGGACACTCATTCCCAGAGCCGTTGGACCGTCCAGGGACAGCTGTTCCCGATTTTTGTGTATGGTGCAAATGTTGAACATGAAGTAGTGAAGACACCTGTCACTACCGACCAAATAGCGCCTACAATAAGTAAATCCATCCGCATCAGAGCCCCAAATGCTTGTAAAAACATACCTTTGCAGTAAAAAAAAGTAAAATTAAACTTGATTTACCATTTTTTTTATTAACTTTGCAACTTAATTAATCATTAGAAAACAAAAATTACAAGCATAATATGAATTTCAGTAAATTTCTACAGTCCCTGTTCGGCAATAAGTCAACACGTGACATGAAAAAGATTCAGCCATTTGTCGAGAAGGTAAAGGCTGTTTATGACGAGGTAAAAGCGTTGGATAACGACCAGCTCCGTGCTAAGACTAAGGAGCTTCAGGCTTACATCCATGAGAAGGGTGTCGAGAAGCAAAAGCAGATAGACGAGCTTAAGGCAACTATCGAGCAGACACCTCTGGACGAACGTGAACAAATCTTCAATCAGATAGACAAGCTTGACAAGGAGATCCTTGACCTCTATGAGGAGGCTCTCAACGATGTTATGCCAGTTGCGTTCTCTATCGTTAAGGAGACGGCACGCCGCTTCTCTGAGAATGAGGAAACTATAGTTACAGCAACCGACTTCGACCGCGAGCTTGCAGCTAATCCTGCTAACGACTTTATCTATATCGATGGCGATAAGGCTGTCTATAGAAACCATTGGACAGCTGGTGGCAACGACCTGAAGTGGGAAATGGTACACTACGACGTACAGCTCTTCGGTGGTACCGTTCTTCATCAGGGTAAGATTGCCGAGATGGCAACAGGTGAGGGTAAGACTCTTGTGGCCACCTGCCCTGTGTTCCTCAACGCTCTTACCGGTAACGGCGTTCATGTCGTAACCGTCAACGATTATCTTGCAAAGCGTGACTCTGAGTGGATGGGTCCTCTCTATGAGTTCCACGGACTTTCTGTAGATTGTATTGACAAGCACCAGCCTAACTCTGATGCTCGTCGCAAGGCATACGAGGCAGACATCACGTTCGGTACCAACAACGAGTTTGGTTTTGACTACCTTCGTGACAACATGGCACTCTCGCCATCTGATCTCGTTCAGCGCCGTCATAACTACGCTATCGTCGATGAGGTTGACTCCGTTTTGATTGACGATGCCCGTACTCCACTCATCATTTCTGGTCCTGTACCAAAGGGCGACGTCCAGATGTTCGAGGAGTATCAGCCATTGGTAGAGCGTCTTGTTGACGTTCAGCGCAAGCTTGCCACTCAGTATCTTGCTGAAGCAAAGCAGAAGATTGGTCAGGCTCAGGCTCTCTACGACCAGGGCAACAAGAAAGAAGCAGAGGCTCTTCAGGAAGAAGGTTTCCTCTCACTCTACCGTTCGTTTAAGGCTCTGCCAAAGAACAAGCCTCTCATCAAGTATCTTTCTGAGGAAGGCATCAAGGCTGGTATGCTCAAGACTGAGGAGTACTACATGGAGAACAACAACCGTCGTATGCCAGAGGCTGTTAAGCCACTCTACTTCGTTGTTGACGAGAAACTCAACTCTTGCGACCTTACGGATAAGGGTACAGCATGGCTTGCCGGTCAGGTTAAGCAGGACGACCTCTTCGTGCTTCCTGACATCACAGCTCAGCTCTCTGCTCTTGAGAACGAAAAGGGACTGACTGAGGAGGAGCGTCTCGAGAAGAAGGACCAGTTCCTTGCTCATTACGCCGTTCAGTCAGAGCGTGTACACACTCTCCAGCAGTTGCTCAAGGCTTACTGTATGTTTAATAAGGACGACGAGTATGTCGTTATTGATGGCGAGGTAAAGATCGTTGATGAGCAGACAGGTCGTATCATGGAAGGACGCCGTTGGTCTGATGGTCTCCACCAGGCTGTCGAGGCAAAAGAGCATGTGAAGGTAGAGGCTGCTACTCAGACCTTTGCTACCATCACTCTCCAGAACTATTTCCGTATGTACCACAAGCTCTCTGGTATGACCGGTACGGCTATTACCGAGGCAGGCGAGTTCTGGGACATCTATAAGCTTGACGTTGTTGAGATTCCTACAAACCGTCCTATTGCCCGTAAGGACATGCAGGACCGTGTTTATAAGACCGCACGCGAGAAATATAATGCTGTAATCGAGGAAATCGAGGAGATGCGTAATGCAGGCCGTCCTGTACTTGTTGGTACAACATCGGTTGAAATCTCTGAGCTTCTCTCTCGTATGCTTAAGCTTCGCAACATTCCTTGTCAGGTGCTTAATGCCAAGCTCCACCAGAAGGAGGCTGACATCGTTGCAGAGGCTGGTCGTCAGGTCAACGGACTTGGTGTTGTAACCATCGCTACCAACATGGCTGGTCGTGGTACCGATATCAAGCTCTCGCCTGAGGTTAAGGCTGCTGGTGGTCTTGCCATCATCGGTACTGAGCGTCATGAGTCGCGTCGTGTTGACCGCCAGCTGCGTGGTCGTGCCGGACGTCAGGGTGACCCTGGTTCTTCTGTCTTCTATGTTTCGCTTGAGGACAAGCTGATGCGTCTCTTCGCTTCTGAGCGTATCGCAGCATTCATGGACCGTCTTGGTTTCAAGGAGGGCGAGCGTATTGAGGCAAACATGATTACAAACGCCATCGAGCGTGCTCAGAAGAAGGTCGAGGAGAACCACTTCGGTACTCGTAAGCGTCTGCTTGAGTATGATGACGTGATGAACAAACAGCGTACCGTTATCTACGAGAAGCGCCGTCATGCTCTCATGGGTGAGCGTATCGGCATGGACATCGCCAACCTCATCTGGGACCGTTGTGTTTCTATCATCGAGAATAATGATTATGTCGGTTGCCGTGAGCAGTTCCTCAAGGTTCTTGCCGTTGAATGCCCATTCGACGAGAATGAATTCAAGAATTCTTCAAGCGACGTTCTTGAGGAGAAGGCATTCCAGGTGGCCATGGAGGCATTCACACGTAAGACAAACCGAATCAAGGAGGTTGCTTATCCAACCATCAAGACTGTATATGAGCAGCAGGGACATCTCTATGCTCGCATCGTAGTGCCTATCACAGACGGCAAACTGGTTTATCAGATTCCTTGCGACCTGAAGGAGGCATACGAGACTGAGTGTGCTTCTGTTGTCAAGCAGTTTGAGAAGACCGTCATGCTTCGCATCATAGACGAGTGCTGGAAGGAGAATCTTCGTCAGCTCGACGAACTGAAGCATTCTGTTCAGAACGCAAGTTACGAGCAGAAAGATCCTGTTCTCATCTATAAGCTTGAGAGTGTGAAACTCTGGGACGACATGATCATGGAGATGAACGACCGTATGGCAAGCGTATTGATGCGTGGTCAGCTCCCAGAACAGCAGCCTGAGCAGGTTCAGGAGGCAGCACCTGAAGAGCATCAGCAGCGCTACGTGGAGCAGAAGGCAGAGGCAGATGCTCCTCAGAGAGCTAATGGTGACGAGGGTATGTCTGAGACTCAGCGCCAGATGCAGCAGGCTGCTCAGCGTCAGCAACAGCAGGCTCCACGTACTCCTATCGTTCGCGATAAGGTTCCTGGACGTAACGATCCATGTCCTTGTGGCTCTGGCAAGAAGTTCAAGCAATGTCACGGTAAAGGAATGTAGGATAAGGGTTAACGGTTAAAGGTTAAGGGTTAAAGGTTAAAGGTTAAGGGTTAAAGGTTAAGGGTTAACGGTTAAAGGTTAACGGTTAAAGGTTAATTTTACCAGTTAACGGACCTGTGTACTCTAATTATGCAATATTAAAATTGTAAATAGTAAATAGTTAAATAGTAAATAAACCCTGCGTACTCTAATCATGCAATATTAAAATTGTAAATAGTAAATAGTTAAATAGTAAATAAACCCTGCGTACTCTAATCATACAATATTAAAATTGTAAATAGTAAATAGTTAAATAGTAAATAAACAAGATGCTTACACTTAAGTTAATAACTGAGGAATATGACCGCGTCATTAGCGGCCTTGAGAAGAAGCACTTTAAGGGTGCAAAGGAAGCAATTGATAATGTCCTTGCTGTGGACAAAAAGCGCCGCGAGGCTCAGCAGAAGGGCGACGCTCTCCTGGCTGAACAGAAGAAGGCGGCTGCGGAGATTGGCAAACTCATGAAGGCTGGCGACAAGGCTGCCGCTGATGCTGCTAAGGCTCATGTTGCTGAACTCAAAGAGCAGTCGAAGCAGCTTGACCAAGAGAAGGCAGAGGCTGAGCAGGAGATGATAACTCTGCTTTGCCAGATTCCTAACATTCCTTACGACGAGGTGCCTGAGGGATCATGCGCTGAAGACAACTGGGTTGTCAAGTCTAATCTCAAGGAGTGTGTAGTTGGTCAGGACACAGTTGGCAACTGGGACGCTAACCCTGTTGTTGAGACTGCTAAGCTGCCACACTGGGAACTTGCAAAGAAGTACAACCTCATCGACTTCGACCTTGGCGTGAAGATAACAGGTGCTGGTTTCCCTGTCTATATCGGCAAGGGTGCTCAGCTCCAGCGTGCTCTCATCAATTTCTTCCTCGCAGAGGCAAACAAGGCTGGCTACACAGAGATTATGCCTCCAACGGTTGTCAACCAGGCTTCTGGCTATGGCACCGGTCAGCTTCCTGACAAGGAAGGTCAGATGTACCATTGCGATCTTGACGATCTCTATCTCATCCCAACAGCCGAGGTTCCTGTTACAAACATCTATCGTGACGTAATTCTCGACGAGAAGGACCTGCCTATCAAGAACTGTGCTTACACCCAGTGTTTCCGTCGTGAGGCTGGCTCTTACGGTAAGGACGTTCGTGGCTTGAACCGTCTCCACGAGTTCTCTAAGATTGAGATTGTTCGAATCGACAGCCCAGAACATTCTAAGCAGTCACATCAGGAGATGCTCGACCATGTTGAAGGCCTGCTTAAGAAACTTGAGCTTCCATACCGCATTCTCCGTCTCTGTGGTGGCGACGCATCGTTCACATCTGCTATCTGCTACGACTTTGAGGTTTACTGACAGGCTCAGAAGCGCTGGCTTGAGGTGTGTTCAGTTTATAACTTCGACACATAGCAGCCTAATCGTCTTAAGTGCCGTTACCGCAAGGAAGGCGCAAAGAAGCCTGAGCTCTGCCACACTCTCAACGGTTCGGCTCTCGCTCTGCCACGTATCGTAGCATCTATCCTTGAGAACAATCAGACAGAAGACGGCATCCGCGTTCCTGCTGCTCTTGTTCCATACATGGGTTGTGACATGATCGACTAAAACAAGCGATTCTCCCTTACCTTTGTGGATGGTGGTTGTTTAGTTGTTTGGTGGTTAAGTTAATACTACTGCTTGATGATATAAACAACTAAAAACATAGGGTAGGGGAGAAACTCTTAAAAAAACATACATAAACAAAAATGATATCATTCGTTTTAAGCGTTCTTATGCTTGTGCTCGGCTATTTTTTCTACGGAAAATTTGTCGAGCGCTGTTTTAATCCTGACGACCGTCTGACTCCTGCCGTCACCAAGGCCGACGGAGTTGACTACATGGTTCTTCCTTCATGGAAAATCTTCATGATTCAGTTCCTCAACATCGCAGGAACAGGTCCTATCTTCGGCGCTATCATGGGTATGTGGTACGGTCCTGAAGCCTACCTCTGGATTGTCCTTGGCTGTATCTTTGCCGGTTCGGTACACGACTACCTTTCCGGAATGATCTGCCTTCGCAACGGCGGCATCGGACTTCCAACATTAGTTGGACGCTATCTTGGGCCTAATGTAAAGAAGGTGATGCTGGTATTCTGCATGACGCTCCTCATCATCGTCGGAGCCGTCTTCGTGCTCTCGCCAGCCACGCTCATCGCCAATCAGATGCCAGATGGTATGTTCTCAAACCTCCTGTTCTGGATTATCTGCATCTTCCTTTACTACATCCTGGCAACGATGCTCCCTGTCGATAAGATTATCGGTAAAATCTATCCACTCTTTGCCTTCTCGCTCATCTTCATGGCACTCGCCATCATGGCCGTATTACTCTTTAAGTGGCCTTCGCTCCTTGAGGTATGGGACATGGATAGCCACCAGAAGATAACAGACCTTGGCATCAAGATGGCCGACCCAATCGTACCGGGACTCTTCATTACCATAGCCTGTGGCGCTATCAGCGGTTTCCATGCTACTCAGTCGCCTATGATGGCACGATGCATGAAGTCAGAAAAGATGGGTCGCCCTATCTTCTATGGTTCGATGATTACCGAAGGTATCGTCGCACTCATCTGGGCAACAGCCAGCAGCTGGTTCTTCTTCGAAGGAGGATGGCGCGAGGTTTGCTCTCCAGAGAACGTAGCAGCCTTCACAGGACAGAGCGAGAAATCTCTCAGCCAGTTCTTCTCGGCACCACTCGTTGTCAACGAAATCTGTAACGGATGGCTCGGAAAGTTTGGTGGTCTGCTTGCCATCTTTGGCGTAGTTGCTGCGCCTATCACAAGTGGCGACACAGCTCTTCGTTCGTGCCGACTCATCGTTGCCGACAACCTCCACATCGACCAGCGTCCTATCCTTAAGCGACTGATGGTATGCATACCAATATTCCTTATCTGTATAGGCCTGTTGGTATGGCAGATGGACAATCCAGACAGCTTTAACACCATCTGGAAATACTTCGGATGGGCAAACCAGACACTTGCTGTCTTCACGCTCTGGGCAATTACCGTCTATCTCGCTCTACACCGAAGCGCATACATCATCACCCTGATACCAGCAGTCTTCATGACCGCCGTCAGCATATCGTTCATCATGGGTAGTCCTATAGCATTCGGTTTGCCAACATCCATCGTCCTTTTCGTCACCACGATCGTTGTGTCGTTCCTTATCATAAGGTTCCGCATGTGGTACAGTAATAAGTTCAAAGTTGAGTTCAAGGAAGAAAAGAAATAAGTTCGTAACAAACTAAAAACCATATTATTATGAAAAAAATCGCAATGGTGCTCATCGCACTCACCATGACTCTTGCAGCCAACGCACAGTTTGAGATTGACAAGTGGTATGCTGCTACTTCACTCACAGGACTTGACCTGAGTTACAACGGTTCCAAGGAACTTCATCTGGGTCTTGAGGCAAAAGGTGGATATTTTCTTGAGGACAACTGGATGGTGCTCGGTACAGCCGGCATAGACACTCAGAATGACTTCACAGCTCTTTCGCTTGGAGTTGGCGGTCGATACTACATAATCCAGAACGGCATTTATCTTGGTGCAAACGCAACCTACAAGCATGGCAACGGTGGTTATAACGACTTCATGCCAGGTATTGAGGTTGGTTACGCATTTTTCATCAATCGCCATTGTACCATAGAGCCAGCCTTGTATTACAATCAGTCAGTCAAGTCTCACAAGGACTTCAGTACGATTGGAATCCGCATAGGCATCGGTCTTTATAGTGAATAACCGCATAATCGGTTCATCTCCGTTTATGCATCACGAATAATTTAATTCAGGCACAATTGCTATCCAAAAGTAATTGTGTCTGATTTTTTATGTAATTACCATACACATTTTTATTACCATGCCAAATCTTCAAAGAATGTGTATTATGATAAATATCGAAAATAAAGAATGAATTTTCTGGGGGAAATTTGAATCATTAATCAAGGGAGTTAGAAATTAGGAGTTAGGAATTAGGAGTTAGAAATTCAACCGTAATTCCTAACTCCTCACTCCTAATTCCTAACTCCTAACTCCCCCTAAACCTTCTCGTACTCCTCGACCTCCTTGAAGTGTGCAGAGATGTCCAGCTGCTTCTTTGAGATCTCACCTGTGCCGAGTGCCTTGATTGTTGCCTTGACGATGTTCGTTGCAGCAGAGAACTCACCACGACTGTCGGCAGGCTTTGTCGTAAGATTCAGAGAGAAAATTGCGAGATCGTCCAGCTTCACCTTCTTTGAGTCAAGAAGAAGTTCGCGGACACATGCCACCATATCCTTCAGCACTCCGTGGATGGTACCCTTCGAGAATGGTGTGTTGTGATTGCTCATGTGTTCTGCCAGACGCTCCAGAGTGATGGTCTCGTCATGGAAGGCGCGAGCGTAATACTTGTTTTCCTTACCAGCCTTGCTGGTGTTCTTGTAAACCTTGTACTTAATTGATGCCATAGTTTTTTTGATGTTTTTTAATTATTAATAATGTACGTTGTGCAACTTTATAAAACAGCGAACGTGTTTTTATGAAACTCGTCCTTTGTTTTTATAATGCAAAGGTACTACATTTTTTCCCGTCGGTCGGACGATACAAAACGATACCATGCGATTACATGACATTTCCATCAAAAGTTTTTTACTCACCCAGATACTCGACAATCAGACGCACCTGACGTGGCGTGAACATCTTCGATTTTCTCTCATAGCCTGCCAGTTCCAGTTGCGCAAGCAAGGGAGTGCAACGGTAGATCCATGACATCAGGTGGTTTACTGCCGTTCGAGGATTGCTATCTGGGAAATACATCAAAGCCAGTTCTTTTTTTGTGTAAGCACGTATTACAAAGTTATTTATCATAATTTATTGGTGTTTAATTTTAACATACAAGTTTCGCAAGCTTCAACTTGTAAGGAGATAAAGAGGAGATAGCTGTTCGCGAAGATAAAGTGGAGATATAGAGACATTACTATTGTCCCTTTATCTTCCCAAATATCTCCCCAATATCTTCCCTTTAACTCCTTGAAACTGAAGCAAGCGGAGCTTGAGAAAGTTGAATTATAACATAATAGTCGGAGAAATCCTTGCACCCTACGGGCAACTGATGATGCACAAGGTCAGGAAGCAAGTTCCTCAGTTCCAGGAACAAACGCTCGCCGGGGGCGTCATGGTCGGGGTACATGTGAAGCGACACTCCCCTACCCTTACCAACATGCTTCCTTATCACCTCCACATCCTGCGGTTTCAGCAGAGTTGCCGACGGTATTGCTATCGCTTTGCGACCTGTGGAAAGCATCGCCCAACAGTCAGAACAACCCTCCGTTATCCACAGTTCGTCGCCAGGACGGAGCAATTTCAATACAGGCAAATTGTAGATGCCGCATTGGCTGCCGTAAGGAAACTTAAAGCGAGGAGGACCCTCTAAATCTCCCTTAAAGGGAGACTTTGAAGGTATAAGATTACGGTTCTGGATGCCAATCAACTTGCCGTCAACATCATAATAAGGTATCTGAAGCCAGTTTGTGCCCTCACGGTCACGCCATGAAGAGACCCTGCACCAGGTGATGACGCGGGCATCAAGTTTCCGCTCATCAAAGAGAAACCTGCGTGCTTCGTCCGTCAACCACGGATGCTCGAAGAAGCGTGCGTAGCGTGAAGCATCAAACGCCACCCTCTTATCCCCCGAGGGGGAAGTTGGTTTCCACTCCTCCAATATGATGTTATTCTCATCAGCCAGCCAACGGCACGCCGCCTTGAAATCCAATCTTAGATGTCGCATCACCAAGTCAATCGTTCCGCCATGCTCTCCACAGACAAAACATCGGTATGTGTTCTTACTACGATGGAATGACATGCTGGCATGGTGGTCAGAATGAAACGGGCACAAACACTTATGTGTCTGAAAGTTAACTCGCAATCCGAGTCGCTCTGCGACCCCCTCAATAGGAAGGTCGCGAAGCTTTTGCAGTTCGAATTTGTCCATGCTATTTCAGACGGTTAAAGTATTTCTCGGTCTTGCTGAACAATCCAGTCTCAGCATCGTAAGTGATGAACTTACGAGCCTTCCACACACGAATCTGACGCTTTGCATCTTTTGACTTGCCAAGGCTATCACGCAGAGCCTCCAGCTGTGCCTCGTTGAACGAGTCAGGCAGGTCGTCGAGCATATTCTTTGGTCCGCCCTTTTCGTCTGCATCGCCACGATTATCGTCAAGCTTCAGCATGTCGCCGAAGACCTGAAACTTGGACCACATATCGTGATACACCATCCACTCAACAAGTTCGCCCATAGGACGTGTCCACTGCTGCCCGTTCAGGATGTAGAGCAGACAGCCGTTCTTCCATCCCATGAGTATGGCACGCTTGCCCATGTCCCAGAGCACATCGTCGTCGGCAAGGTCGGCAATCATCGCCATGTCTGCCGCCAGCTTTGCCGCCAACTTGTTGAGCTGCGGAATAATGAAGCGTCCCTTGCACGACTCAAGGCGCACGATGTACTCGTTGAGTTTCTCGTTGAACTTCTCGTCGTATGTACCCTGACGTGGTATCTTGCCGTTGCGGTCCTCGCGTGCCTTGTAGGAGAAAGCAACACGTCCGAACGTGCCGTTGAACAGCTCCGTCTTGTAGAACTTACGCGCTGCGTAAGGCGTTGACGAGAACGTGATGTTGGCACGTATCATCGGGTTGTCCACCACTCCGTCTGCTGTTGCGCGAAGGGCGCCATCACGTTCACGGTCGAAGATTTTGCGCATCATCTTGCTGACCTTCTTATGACAACCGCAGAGACTGTCGGCCATCTCAATCTCAGGCATATTGTAGTACTGGGTATGATTGCCAGACAACTCACACGCCACGGCATTCTGAATGAACGCAGGATTCGTTACATCGGCAGGTGGAAACCAGAAAGCTACATCAGGGCGAACAGGTTTTTCCTTGTTAGCCGACTTCGACTTGACGGTCTTCTGCCAGCAGACAAGTTTCTGCAGTTCTTGCTCGTCATGCTCACGGTATTTCGCCATAACCGCTTCAATACAATCCGTCAGTTGCCCTTTGCCCATGCCTGAATCTGCAACCAGATGTGCCATCATGCCCGTTGGCTCATACCATTTGTTGCTGATGTACTGAAATTCCACTCCGGTGACAAACGTGCCAAGTGAAGGGAAAACCATCGGAATGATGCTCTCACGCATATCAGGAGATATCTGAGAAACCAAAAGTTTGATGCACTCGGTACCTTTACCGAGTTTAGGCATCTTAGGAGAGAAAAGTGAATTAATCTTATTCATCTGAATTTCAATTGCTTAAATATATAGTTACTTCCTTGGGCGTTTCACGCTTCAACGTTTCAATCGTTTTTTTGAAGCATCACGCAATCACCACCCACATATAACTACTTAATTATTAGTTAGTTATAGTATATATGAAGGGCGGTACGTCTCAAAAATAGCGTTGAAACCTTGAAACGTTGAAACGCTCGTAGGGATGAAATTAGAGGTTGCCTGTTTCCTTCTCTATGAGGCCAGGGTATCCGTTGATAATCTCGTTTCTGATTTTGTTGGCCATCTTTCGCAACTCGTTCATAGTGAGCGATGGTTTGATAACGAAATCCTTAAAGTTGAGACGGTAAGTATTGTCCTCACGCTGAGTGTATGACAGCAACATACCATCATAAGGTTTAGGGTTACGCTTCTGTCGCCCCTTTGTTGCTGATACATAACCTTCCATAAAGGTCATGTGCGTCTCGCTGTCGCGAGTGAGGAAACCAGGTAGTGGTTCGCCTATTGGCAGACGCCCTGGCTTACGGGTTAACAACTTAAGATCAACTCCCAGTTCGGTGTTTGGGAAGAGGTCTCGGAAGAGAATGTTATTTGCTTCCATTTCGAATATTTTTTGATTAAAAAAATAGTCGAAGGAAACTGACGTCAATTTCTTTCTGAACAGCCCTCACGATAACCACAGCACTCAGACCTTACGACCGTCTGCCTTCTGCATGGCTTGGGTTGTGTTCTGGGTGCAAAGGTAGTGTGTATTTTTCAAAGCGACCGTAAGCCTTATGGTGACTCTTATGGTAACCTTATGATTTATTTGATGCTTGGAGTGTGTTTTTCAAGGAAATTTTGTAATTTTGCAGAAGAATTCGAATAATCGATAATTCGATGGTTCGAAATAATCGATAATCCGATGCTTCGATTAATCGAAAAATCGAAAAAAAAATCAACAAATAACCAAATAAAAAAATCAATATGATAAACATTCATTCTGTCAATGGCTATATGACCCTCCTCACATGGCGCATGGGCAATATCCTGCAAATCGCCACTCAGAGTTTTTGCAAACGCTTTGTTGACTATAAGGTGGATCCTTGCGGACGCCTTCGCGACCAGATGGAAATGGCTGCACGTACCGTACCGGCAAATATTGCAGAGGGTTCGTCGCGCCACCAGACAAGCTATGAGACGGAGATGCGACTGCTGGATGTGGCACGTGCCAGCGTCAGCGAATTGGAGGGAGATTATCTTAACTGGATAATGCGCAATGGTGTGACGATGTGGCCTACGTCAGATCCTCGCTACGTGGAGATTCGTAACTTTCAGTTGCAGAGTGTGCCACCTCTGTCGCAGGACTATCTGGCAGAGATAAGTCAGTATATCCTTGCCGAATACAAACGCTTCGCCACGTTGCTTCGCGCAGACGACTCCATTCACTCTGCATGCGTCATAATTGTGCTTTGCGAACGTGTCAAACAATTGCTTACTGCGCAGATAAACAAGCGTTTAGGTGATTTCAAGGTTGAGGGTGGCTTTACGGAGAACATGACACAAGAACGCCTTGCCGCCGTCAAGGAGAAAGCTGCAAATGAAGGCGCTCCACTATGTCCTAAATGTGGAGCACCGATGCGTCAGCGCACAATAAAGAAGGGTATCCACCAAGGGGAGTCGTTCTGGGGATGTACCGATTACCCGAAGTGTGATGGGACGAGGAGGATGTAAACGGTTGTTGATGGATTGAATTGGCTATGGCTCGAGTTGTCGATGGTTCGAATTATCGATGATTCGATTTACTTTCGAGGGTCTTTTCGATTTCTTTGCGGAAACCTGAGTAGTATTTTGCAATCTGTGCCTGACTTAGCTTGTTGGCCATATCTTTCATCCCCCAAAGATCCTCAAATGGTTTCCATAATGGATTCAGGCACAGCTTGCCGCCCATGACAGAAGCAATGACTGCAAACTTGTTCTGGCTGTTGCTGTGTGTGATGATAGGTTTACAATCAGTATTTACATACCCCGCCTCACGCAACTTTTCCCATAACTCTACGGCCTCGTCGGTGAACAAAACAGCAGGTTCCCTGACCGAGGCTGTCTCGTTGAACCCCATGAAATCATCAAACCAACCGTCGGGAAGCGAGACGGAATAAATCAAACTCAGCGTTGCCGACCAACCGTCAAACTTATGATTAGCAACCGTCATGGTCAGAGCTTCTGCAAGAGTGCGACGGTAGAATCTATGACTACAGCTATCAACAGCCAAGACCGTGAAACCAAACACAATGCCGACAACCTTACACAGTTCTCCTTCATCCACTTTGCGGTCAAAACGCCTATACTCATTGAACTTACGATGCCACAGGGTGTCGAGCTCAGGAACAGCCTCCTCTCCTTTGTCAGCAAGGAATGTCAATACCTCAAGTGTTTCCTCGAAACACTCTTCCGGACACAAACCGAATTCTGCGAGTTCCGACTCCAGCTGAGCACCAATCGTGCATATCGCCTTGTACAACTCGTTGTCAGCATACTGCTCACTTATTCGCCTTATGTCTTCGTTTCGGAACCTCTGATTCATTAACGTAATTATTTGTCTGTTCTGCAACAATGTCAAACCAATCCTCTATTGCCGTCTTATTCTCAATGGTGCGAGAACCAAGCATAAATGTTTGCACATCCTGGATGGTCAGGGGATAATAAGCTTTCACATAATCGTTGATACGATAAGTCTTAAAGTCCTTGAAGTCAACCCGGATGTCATATCCGTTCTCGCCACAAAGACGAACCATCTCAGCCATATCCCTATTCTTCTCAGAAATCTTATTGTTGGTGGTTTGGTCAAATTCCATTGTGAACAACCCCTTTAGTGCATCATTTATTTCCACGGTTTTCACCAAGGCTTTCAGACGGGTTGACTTTACCTCCATCGCATTTGTCTTGTTCACCTTCTTTGGATTCTGGAATGTGAACGAGACTCTACGGACGTAGTCGCCATGATCGTCGATACGCTCATGTACAAAGTCCCAGATGTCCGTAGGGTTCATTCTTGCCTCGATGCGTATCTCAAGGTCATACTTGTCTCTGAGGATGCGATTGAAGTTCTCAAACAACATATCGCGTAGCACATCAGGATTGCTGCTCCATGCAGATGATTTCTCTATAGCCATCAGGCAATTACCGGGTCGATTGTCAATCAGAATGTTACAGTACGGATTAGACTCTATTTCCTCTTTCTCGTATTTGTCAATACCCTTGCTGTCTTTACCGTTTCGTTTCCACCATTCCTTGATCTGGCTGTTGTTCACACGCCATATCATGATGTCGCCAAATTTTGCCATCACATCGTTTGGCAGACGTGTAGCCTCGCCTTTTTTGTTTATTTTCGCAAGGTTGGCAATAGAGTTCTCATCGAAAAGGCTTGCAAATGCGGATTGAGCCATCTTCAGGTTTTTCGCCCCGTCAATATTCGCAGCTTCTGCTTCTATTGTACGCTCAATTGCTTTATGGAAATCGTATTTATATATTGCATATAACGCCTTGTTTTTACTCATTCTTCTTTCGTTTTTTTTCAAGGTTAGCAAATTCTCCCACAAAATTACAAAGAAAAAAAGTAAACAGCAAATCTTTTTCTGAAATTTTAGTTCTTTATTTAAACTTTTTTCTTGATTTACTTGTAGCATTCAAGAAAAAAGCGTACCTTTGCAGGCAGAATTAGTCAAAACGAGGAATTCGCAGAAAGGATGACAACCTTTATAGTCTCTTCAAAGAGATTGTTTCGAGCCTCACCACATAAGCCATTCCTTTTGGGGGATGGCTTTTTCTGCTTATTGTTGCGGAACCGTGATGCAATACTGGACATGTTCCTGCGTGGTTCTTTGCAGTCCAACGGTAAGTTTGATGTTCTCATGCTTCATATAGAGTATCTTCTCAAATTGCTTCTGGTTCTTATTGTTTTTAGGTGTAACCTCTTCAATCAGCACAGCATTTTCAAGTATTTCTGTTAGCCTAAACACGGCAAGTGTTGATGCGTAAGTACGTGCTGCCTTTGAGTAAGTCTCATTGATTGACAGATATTTAATGCATATCTTTGCGTTAAGATTCCTGTTGGTTATAGACTTATCAGGATGCTCGGAAATCCATTTGGCATAGAAATCTTTTATCATTCTCTCGCGAATTTTAATTTCCGGGCGTGTCCTTCCCTTTGGCACGCCGTTGCTGTCGTTCTCAATAATCGACTCTTGATTCTGAGTTGCTTTATTGGTACGCAGTTCTTCGCAAGCAAAGGGAGATGCTCCGACATCATTCACTTCGTATTGTATATCAAAAGTGATATTGATGAGTTCGTATATAGTCGATGTTTCCATTGTTGTTTGCTATTTTACGGCAAAGTTACACAAAACATCTGAAAGCATCAAATATATTTACCAATTTTAAGGAAATGCGTCAATCAGGCGGTGACACTCCTCGGTTGATTTTAAGAAAAAAAGTCTGCACATGCGCCATCATTAGCGTTATGTGCAGACTTAATACAATTATATCAAAGTGCTGTCTTACTTCACCAGCACCTTAATAGTCTCTCCGTTAATCTTCAGGATAATAGTGTCTCCAACCTTGGCAGCAATGTTAGCGGCGTTGCCTGCAGCATAGACGGTGTTCAGCAGTTTGCCATCGGTAGAATATACCTCTACTTTCTCGCCATCGCTGAGACCAGAGACATTCACAAAACCATCGCTGCTGCTTACAACTATGGCACGCTTAGCATCAAACTCCTGTGAGCCTGTAGCTATATCCATTGTGCCGGTCATCCAGTGGAGGGTGGCGGTGGCAGGTTCAGAAGTCTTGTTGTCTTTCTTTGCGTATGCTGTTATTACATACGTTGCAGAAAGTTCTATTTCGCCATTCTCGGAGTCAGTAAGACTGCTCGTGCTGTCCTCCGCCTTTATTGTGTAAGAGTAAGTTACGTCAGGAGTGCCACAGTCAAATATCAGCTTATTATTGTCATAAGAGATAGTAGGCACTTCGATATCATCAGTAGGATTCACTACCGCTTCTTCAATGATATTCACAAAATTTCCCCATACAGGAGCAAGGGCATAATCCTCCTTGGTTCCGGTAGGCACATAAAGTCGGCAATTTGCCGTTTGTACTCCCTGGAATGTATCTTGCCCACAATCTGGAGGAGTTATGTTATTACTATGAACTTCTCGCAGACGAGAGCAATCCCTGAAAGCATAATATCCAATACTCGTGACGGAATTAGGGATAGTCACCGAGGTAAGTCCGGAGCAACCATAGAAAGCAAGATTTCCAATACTCGTGACGGAATTACCGATAGTCACTGAAGTAAGTCCGGAGCAATCTCTGAAAGCCCATTCTCCAATACTCGTGACGGAATTAGGGATTGTCACCGAGGTAAGGCTTGAGCAATAATAGAAAGCATAATCTCCAATACTCGTGACGGAATTAGGGATTGTCACCGAGGTAAGGCCAGAGCAATAAGAGAAAGCATCATTTCCAATACTCGTGACGGAATTAGGGATAGTCACCGAGGTAAGGCCGGAGCAATCACTGAAAGCATAATCTCCAATACTCGTGACCCTTTCTCCTATTGACAATTTTCTTATCTGGCTTCGATACGAAAACCATGGAGCATAAGAATTAATGGTCCAATTATTCATTTTCCCCTCACCATCAATGATTAAGGTGTAGTCGTCACTCAGCGTCCATGTGAGTTTATCTCCACATGTGCCATGTGCAATCTCTGCGAAAGATGACAGGGATAGCATAATGAATAACAATGCTGATAATGTTTTTTTCATTAGTTTTATATATGCCCTACAACACCCAAGCTTAGGCGGTTTTACTATTAATGTAAATGAAAGCGCGGGTATCCACTTTTGCTTATCAGACAAAGCATCCAGTGACGCTTTCTTTTATTTCTATATTTTGTGTGCAAAGATAAGCATTATTTCTGAACGATGCAAGTACTTTTCTGTTTTTTTATTTTTGGTGTCAAAAAACTGGTGTCCATTTTGGGCATAAGCCTAATGGTGGTTATGTATCACTATACAGAAAAAAGGGCGCACTTGAAAAAATTCAAGCACACCCCAATTATGAAGAGAAATTATTACTTTTCTTTGATTAGTTGTTCTCTGGACGGAGCTGACGAACAACCTCTGCTGTACGCCACATCTCTGACTCACGGAGAGCAGCAAGCTCCTTCTCAAGACCTACACGGTAGTCAGGCTTTGAGTTAGCGTCGATAGAGATCTGTGCCTCGTTACCACACTTTACAGAAGCGTAGAGCTTCTCAACTACTGGCTTGCAAGCATCGTGGAATGGGCCCATCCAGTCGAGGGCACCACGCTGAGCTGTTGTCGAGCAGTTAGCGTACATCCAGTCCATGCCCTTCTGTGCGAAGAGAGGCATGAGCGACTGAGTGAGTTCCTCAACTGTCTCGTTGAATGCCTCAGAAGGAGTGTGACCGTTCTCACGGAGAACCTCGTACTGTGCAAGGAGAAGACCCTGGATAGCACCCATGAGTGAGCCACGCTCGCCGGTAAGGTCAGAAGTAGCCTCACGCTGGAATGTTGTCTCGAACATGTAGCCAGAGCCGATACCGATACCGAGAGCGAGTGTGCGATCAAGAGCCTTGCCTGTAGCATCGTTGTAAACAGCGTATGAAGAGTTAAGGCCACGACCCTCGAGGAACATAGTACGGAGTGATGTACCAGAACCCTTAGGAGCAACCATGATAACGTCGATGTCCTTTGATGGAACGCAACCTGTACGGTCAGACCATGTGATAGCGAAACCATGAGAGAAGTAGAGAGCCTTGCCAGGAGTGAGGTACTTCTGGAGTGTAGGCCATACAGACATTACAGCAGCGTCTGAGAGCAGACACATAACGATAGAAGCCTTGTCAGCAGCCTCCTCAATAGAGAAGAGTGTCTCGCCTGGTACCCAACCGTCGTTGATAGCCTTCTCGAAAGTCTTGCCCTGACGCTGGCCAACGATTACGTTGAAACCGTTGTCGCGGAGGTTACAAGCCTGACCAGGACCCTGAACGCCATAGCCGATAACTGCGATTGTCTCGTCCTTGAGAATCTCACGAGCCTTCTCAAGTGGGAATTCCTCACGTGTCATTACCTCTTCGATAACGCCACCAAAATTCATTTTTGCCATTGTTTCTTTTTTGTTTTAAAAGGTTATATATAAATTGTTTTTTTCGATTATTTTCGAGTTTTTCGAGGTTCTCGAGTTTTTCGATTTCTTCGAGGGTTCGAGAGTATTCTTATTGTCACTTAAAGCGAAGCATCGAGCGGCAACATTCTGTCTCTGCGCCGTCTTCTGCAACCTTCGTTATGCGCACTTCATATTCCGTTTCTCCCGTCTGCTCCTTGTAGAAGCGAAGGGTGTCTCCGAAATAGCTCTCTGCCACGTATGCAATCTCAAAACGACTGAGCATAGTCTGGCGGAAGAAATCTATCGGGAAGAGATCAAGCACATGCTCTATGTACTTTACGGAATTGACATGACCGTTCACGTCAACATCGTTATATGCAGCCTTAATCTCTGCTACGAGTGGAGCATCTGACGACATCTTGACACGCCCAGGCTTTGGAATAGGACACTCTCTTGTCGGCTCAACCCAGTTTGCCAATTCGCCGTCACGGATATCCATGATGCTGGTAGGTTGACGTGTCTCTGTATCTATAAGAGCCCATATTGAGCGTCCGTAACCAAGCGAACGACCGTCTTCCGACTGTACGTGGAAGTTACGGTTTGTGAAGTAACGCATAGCCGACTCAACCCATGTCTCGACATAGAAATTCTCATATCGTACAGGCATCTCGTCCATTTCGATAACCAGGCGCGACAATACCCACGTCTTGTTTATCTTGTTAAGACTGCGCATGCCAAATCCACGGTCGGAACTGTGGTAGTCAGCTGCGTTAAGCAGATGATTTCCGAGGTGACCTAAGAAAAGGCGACAGTTGACGTCACAGTGGAAGGCGCTTGCCTTCTCAAGATAGCGCCCTACTCTACCGTACTGCTTGAGTCTTTCTTCGAATGATGTTTCCATATTCTATTCCTCGTTCTGTTCCTCAGCACGCTTTGTGAGATACTGATCCAGACGTTCTATGCACGACTTTGTTGTCGCGATACGACCTGTACGCACAAACTGCAGGACACATCCAAGCGCATCAAGTTGCTCAAAGTGGTCAAGCACATCGTCCGTAATACCCGTCTTTTCTACAATTGTGTAAGTAGGATTTACCTCTACGATACGAGCATCATGACGGCGAATTACACGACCAATCTCCTGATCGGCAAGAACCATAGGAGTAGAGAGCTTGAGAAGCGAGGTCTCGAGGATAAAGATTTCGTCATCAACAAAGCAGTTTGCCTGAAGGACGTCAATCTTTTTCTCTATCTGCTTTACCAGCATCTCAGCCATTTCAGGCTTGCAATAGCACGTGATTGTGTATTTATGAACACCCGGAGTAGAAGACGAGCACACGTTAAGCGACTCGATGTTCACCTGGCGGCGTGTAAATACAGCCGTTATCTGATTGAGAATACCAGCATAGTTCTCAGAATATATAATAAGGGTATATAAAGTAAGTCCCTCATGGCTGTACTGCGCTCCCTCATATCCAGGAGTAGCAGGTCTTGCCACAGCATTACGAGTGAATGTCTCTCGCTGAACAGGTCCATTCACATCATGCTGACGTTGTGTAGCCTTGCGCTCACGCGTCAGGTTTTTCTCGTATGAGTTGCGATCTATACGCGCTACCGCACGTACTACCGCGTCAAATGATTCAGTATCGTTCATTTCTTCGCATTTGCCGCATGTGTTGCAATCGCCACATTCCACGGCACCATAATTCTTGTTTGTCTCCATTTATTTTACCTCCAAAAGCATTTCGTCAACATTTGCTCCAGGAGGAGTCATAGGAAGCACGTTATCTTCTTCCTTCACAGCACATTGCAGAATGAATGGGCCGTCGGTGTCAAGCATCTCACGGATGGCTGCATCAAGGTCCTCACGCTCAATAACCGTGCGGCATGGTATGCCATAGCCCTTGGCTATTAGCTCATAGTCAGGGTTGACCATCGGAGTAAACGAGTAGCGCTTGTTGAAGAACATGTACTGCCACTGGCGTACGTTTCCAAGGAAGTTGTTGTTCAGCATGATAAGCTTTACAGGCACTTGCTGCTCCATGATGGTACCGAGTTCCTGAATGGTCATTTGGAAACCGCCATCTCCAGCAAACATGCAGACAGTACGGTCAGGCGCACCAAAGGCTGCACCTATAGCAGCAGGAATGCCGAAGCCCATCGTGCCACATCCGCCAGAGGTAACGACAGAACGTGGTTTGGTGTACTTGAAGTAACGGCATCCAAACATCTGATTCTGACCAACATCGGTAACGAGGATTGCCTCATTATTAGCAGCCTCGCTGACCTTACGTACAACCTCACCCATGAGCAATGGACCTTCTGTTGGATGAAGGGCTGGCTCTATAACCTTGTTCTCCTCACGTTCTGCATAAGGTTTGAATCCTTCAATCCATGCGTTGTGAGTTGTTTTGTCAACAAGTGCTGAAACCTGCGCCAAAGTCTGCTTGCAATCACCCAGGACAGCAAGGTCAACTTTCACGTTCTTATTTATCTCAGATGGGTCGATATCGAAATGTATTATCTTTGCCTGCTTGGCATAAGTCTTAAGATTGCCCGTAACACGATCGTCAAATCTCATGCCGACAGCAATCAACAAATCACATTGGTTTGTCATTACGTTTGGCGCAAGGTTTCCGTGCATACCAAGCATACCCATATTAAGAGGATGATCGGTAGGAGCAGCAGAAAGACCGAGGAGTGTCTGACCGAAAGGAATCTGTGCCTTCTCGCAGAGTTCGAGCAATTCTTCACGGGCGCCAGCAAGTTCAACGCCTTGACCAACAAGCATGAAAGGCTTGACAGAGGCGTTAATCATCTCTGCTGCTTTCTCTATGGTTGCCTGTTCTGGCTGTGGTACAGGTTTGTAGGAACGGATAAAGTCAACAACCTGTGGCTTATATTGAACCATTGCCGTCTGTGCGTTCTTTGTAAAGTCGAGAACGACAGGTCCTGGACGTCCAGAGCGTGCGATATAGAATGCACGAGCTACTGCCCATGGAATATCCTCAGCACGACGAATCTGATAGTTCCACTTAGAGATAGGCTGAGTGACGCCTACGACGTCAACCTCCTGAAAAGCATCGGTACCGAGCATAGAAGCACCAACCTGACCGCAGATTACGACAAGAGGTGTTGAGTCAATCATGGCGTCGGCAATACCTGTGATGGTATTCATGGCACCAGGACCAGAAGTTACGATGGCACATCCTACTTTTCCACTCACACGTGCATAACCCTGGGCAGCATGAACAGCAGCCTGCTCATGACGAACAAGGATATGATTGAGGGTTTCCTTATGATCGTAGAGAGCGTCATAAGTAGGCATGATGGCACCACCAGGGTAACCAAATAACGTATCAACTCCTTCGTTCTCAAGCGAACGCATCAACGCTTCCGAACCAGAGATGAGTCCCTCTTTTGTTTTCTCGGAATCTGTTGAGTTAGAGGAATTTGTATTTATTGGGTTGTTATTATCCATTAAAACAAAGGGTAAATTTTCTTTTTTGTACTTTATGTATTATTCAATAATTCTAACGCCGCCCTTATCTGCTGATGCAACACTTTGAGCATACGCACGCAAAGCCTTAGAAACTACGCGGTTACGCTTAAGGGGCTGTTGTGGACGTGCTGCAAGTTCTTCGTCAGAAATCTTGACGTTGATTGAACGAGATGGTATATCGATAACGATGATGTCGCCATCCTTAATCTTACCGATGTTGCCACCAGAAGCAGCTTCAGGAGAGATGTGTCCGATAGAAAGACCAGATGTGCCGCCAGAGAAGCGACCATCAGTAATGAGGGCACATTCCTTACCCATGTGCATAGACTTGATATATGATGTAGGATAGAGCATCTCCTGCATACCAGGACCACCCTTAGGACCTTCATGTGTGATAACAACACAGTCGCCCTTCTTTACCTTACCGCCAAGAATGCCTTCGCAAGCATCCTCCTGTGAGTCGAAGCAAACGGCAGGTCCTTCAAAGTGCCACAGTTCTGGAGCAACGCCTGCAGTCTTGACAACGCAACCATCCTGAGCGATGTTGCCGAAGAGAACGGCCATGCCGCCATCCTTGGTATAAGCATGTTCGATGTCGCGAATACAACCATTCTCACGGTCGGTATCGAGTGACTCCCAGCGTGTATCCTGTGAACCCATCTTTGTTGAGAACTTACCAGCAGGAGCTGAGTGATAGATGCGGTCGGCTTCTGGATCAATCGTATCACCAGTGATGCTGTACTTCTTGATATCCTCACCAAGTGTTGCACCATTGACACGCTTGCATGAAAGGTCGAGAAGATTGCCCTTTGCCAACTCGCCCATGATACCGAGAATACCACCTGCACGGTTTTCCTCCTGAATAGAATACTTCTGCCAGTTTGGAGCCAACTTACAGAGGAATGGCACCTTGCGTGAAAGCTGATCGATATCCTGCATCTTGAAATCTACCCCACCCTCCTGAGCAACAGCAAGGAGGTGAAGCACAGTGTTTGTAGAAGCACCCATAGCGATATCGAGAGTCATAGCATTAAGGAATGCCTGACGGGTTGCGATAGAACGTGGAAGAACAGATTCGTCACCATCCTCATAATATGCGAATGCATTCTTCACGATTATCTTAGCAGCATCCTTGAACAACTGGATGCGGTTGACATGAGTAGCAAGGATAGAGCCATTGCCAGGAAGAGAGAAGCCAAGTGCCTCGGTAAGTGAGTTCATGGAATTGGCAGTAAACATGCCTGAGCATGCGCCACAACCAGGACAAGCGCTGTGTTCTACGATTTCAAGTTCCTCGTCAGAGACAGTTGGGTCGCCACCCTTAATCATAGCAGTAATAAGGTCGGCATTCTCGCCGTTCACCTTACCAGCCTCCATTGGTCCACCACTTACGAATACAGCAGGAATGTTAAGGCGCATAGCAGCCATAAGCATACCAGGAGTAACCTTATCACAGTTTGATATACATACCATGGCATCAGCCTTGTGAGCATTAACCATATACTCTACCGAGTCAGCAATAATATCACGAGAAGGAAGCGAATAAAGCATACCATCGTGACCCATAGCGATACCGTCGTCAACAGCGATGGTATTGAACTCTGCTGCATAGCATCCAAGAGCTTCAATCTCTTTCTTTACAATCTGACCAATTTCATGTAGATGAGTATGACCTGGAACAAACTGTGTAAACGAATTGACGATGGCAATAATAGGTTTGCCAAACTGCTCACGCTTCATTCCGTTTGCCACCCAAAGAGCACGTGCGCCAGCCATACGGCGACCTTCGGTGCAGACAGAACTTCTCAACTGATTTTTCATTTTGCTATAATGTATCTTAATCTTTTTACTCTGTTTTATTATAATATCGTGCAAAGTTACACAATATTTATGATATAACCAAAATATTATACGGAATTTTGACAATAAATAAACATTTATCAAGCAAAGCGGGTAAAAAGGTTGCAATTCACAACAATTTGCGACATAATACTATCAAAACATAAACTTACATCGGTTGTTTATTTAATCTTTGTAACGGTCGCCCCAACAGTTCAACATCGTCTGATAGAGTCGTTCTTCCGCAGCATTATGTTGTCCATGCCAGATACGGGTGTTTTGCAACTCGTCGGGCATGAATTGCTGTTGTACGAAATGGTTTGGATAGTCATGTGAGTATTTATAACCATCGGCATATCCTAATTGTGCCATAAGTTTGGTTGGTGCGTTACGAAGATGTAAAGGTACAGGAAGATTGCCCGTCGCCTTAACAACGTTAATTGCTTCATTTATACCCTTGTACGCTGAATTGCTCTTTGGCGAAGTGGCAAGATATACAACTGCTTCTGCCAACGGAATGCGTCCTTCAGGCCAACCAATTTTCATCACGGCATCAAAGGCGGCATTAGCAAGCAGCAACGCATTAGGATTTGCAAGGCCTATGTCTTCGGAAGCAGATATCACAAGACGTCGTGCGATAAACTGTGGATCTTCACCACCTTCTATCATACGTGCCATCCAATAGAGTGCAGCATCAGGATCGGAACCTCTGATTGATTTGATAAACGCCGAAATAATATCGTAATGCATCTCGCCATCCTTATCGTATGCAAGAGGGTTTTGCTGTAGTCTTCGCACCACTAACTCATCAACAATCTCTACCCTACCCTCGCCTTCTGATTCAACGACAAGTTCTATGATATTCAGCAATTTACGTGCGTCGCCACCACAATAACGCAATAGTGCTCCATGCTCCTTGACTTCAATTTCGCGTTTCTGGAGTACAACATCTTCCTTTATTGCTCTATCCACGAGTTTCAGCAAATCGTCTTTTTCCAATGACTTGAGTACATACAGCTGGCAACGTGACAGCAAAGGACGGATGACCTCAAACGAAGGATTCTCGGTTGTGGCACCTATAAGTGTTATTGTTCCTTTCTCTACTGCTCCCAACAAAGAGTCTTGCTGCGACTTAGAGAATCTATGGATTTCGTCTATGAAAAGTATCGGGCTTGCAGTATTGAAGAAACGCTGCGATTCTGCTTTCTGGATGACCTCACGTACATCTTTCACTCCACTCGTTACAGCAGAAAGAGTATAGAATGGTACTTCCATACGGTGGGCTATGATCTGAGCTAACGTAGTTTTACCCACGCCAGGAGGTCCCCAGAGAATGAACGACGACACACGACCAGCGTCAATCATATTTCTGAGTACGGCGCCCTTGCCTACCAAATGTTCTTGTCCGATATATTGATCGAGTGTACGCGGACGCATACGTTCTGCCAATGGTTGTGACATAATATTCTGTTCAGTTTGTTCTGTTTCCTTATAAAAATTTATCTATTCTGGTGCAAAATTAAAAAAAATAGATGATTTAACAAAAATAAAAGGCAAAAAGTATTGCAATTAAAAGATAAAGTCTTAACTTTGCAGAGGATTTCAGGATTTATGCTCCTGAAATTGGTTAAAGCTTATGGTTTTAAATATTTAATTAATGAAAACAGAAACAGGTACAATTTACATGAGTGTTGCCGACCTGACAAAAAGTTCCGTATGGGATCTTCAGGAGAACGATATCATTCGTCTGTGGCAACAGGATGAAAAAGAACAGGACATCATAGAGTCGGGCGCACGATACATGGATATCATTCGCTCGGCATTTGAACTGGAAGAACTTAAGATAGACAAACCAGAGATTATAAAGAAATATGAGGCTCGTGGCATGAAGGTTGCAGAGTTGCCTTATGGACTTGGCACTCATAAGTGGGCTATCAGAAAGCGCCCAATCATGCGTGTGACCGACCTGACATACGAGAACATTACTCACATTTCTGCTGCTAAGTTGCTTGAGGTTATTGACCGTAACTTCGGAGGCGGATGGGATTCTCTTTCTCAAACCATTCAGGACATCATTCTTTCTGGATTCAACATCAGCACAACGACGCTTCCTAAGGATCGTCTGAAGAATGCTGGTGGTATGTATGAGATGAAGGTGAACGATGGATTTGAAGTTCTCGAAATTCCAAAGGGTTCATGGGTTGAGGCTATCTTTGCTAAGGTAAAGCCAAAGGCAGAGAAACTTGTGCCTGCTGACGAACTGAGCAAACCTTCTAAATTGTCAGGCGAGGATGACGACGACGAGGAAGACTACGATTTGCCAGAGGATACATACAACATGCCAGACGATGAGGATGATGAGATGGATGATGATGCACTCACAGCAGAGAGCTATCGCACTACCATCGAGGCTGATCCTGAGGATCTGGACATTACCGTTGACGATATCGACGATGAGGAATATTAATCATTTCCTTCTATCGAAAGCATAAAAAAACGAACTACCAGTAATCATTCTTTACGGAATTGATTGCTGGTAGTTTTCTTTATGATGTTATCAAGCTGGTTCCATTATCAGCTTAACCTTAGAGATTCTGCGTTCTTCTATTTCCATCACCTCAAAGATGTAGTTCTTGTATTCAAGGCGCTCGTGTAACGATGGGAAGTCACCTTTCAGTTCAAGCAACAAACCTGCGAAGGTATCAGCATCTCCAATAATCTCGTCAAATTCATCGTCATCAACCTTGAGAACTTTCACCAGGTCAGAGATAAGTGTCTTACCTTCAAATATATAGGTATTATAACTCAGTTTGGTATAATGACGTTCTTCTTCGTCAAACTCATCGTTTATCTCGCCGACAATCTCCTCAAGAATATCCTCAAGGGTTACTATGCCCGATGTACCTCCAAACTCGTCAACCACTACTGCTATATGAACCTTATTCTCTTGGAAATCACGAAGCAGGTCGTCTATCTTCTTGGTTTCTGGTACGAAATAAGGCGGGCGCATTAACGATTGCCAACGGAAAGTTTCCGGTTTGTTCAGATGAGGCAATAGATCTTTAATATAAAGAATGCCACGGATATTATCCTGACTGTCCTGATAGACAGGTATGCGACTGTAATTATTATCGACAACACATTTCAGGACATCAGCAAACGAACTCCTCACATCGAGATCAACAATATCCTGGCGCGAGGTCATTACGTCGCGAACAGTTTCGTCTCCAAAACGGATGATTCCCTGAAGGATGCTCTCTTCTTCTTTAAGTTCTTTTTTATCAGTCATTTCGAGAGCATGCTCCAACTCGTCCACACTCAATACATGCGAATTGCTTGGGATTACTTTCTCTGCAATAATACCAGTTGACATCAAAAGCGACTCCAATGGCCAAAAGACTTTTCTCGCAACGACGAGAGGACCGCAAACCTTTCGGCAAAATGCCAAAGGATTCTGTCTGCTATAGACTTTAGGCAGAATCTCACCAAAAAGCAAGAGAAGAAATGTAAGCAGAACAGTAATACACAGGAATTCAAGCAGAACAGCATTTCCGAAATTTACGGTTCTTGCAAAAATAAAGTTGCAAAGCATAATGATAGTAACGTTGACAAAGTTATTTACTATCAATATTGTAGCAAGTGTACGTTCTGAATCTTCCCTTAGATTACTTATTATGTTATCGGAAGTAGAATGTTCTGGATCAAGTTTTGCTAAATCCTTAGGCGACAAACTGAAGAATGCTATTTCTGAGCCACTGGCAAAACCAGAGACAACAAGAAGTAGCATCGTAATAATAATCGCAACGATTACATCTATGGAAGGTGTAATCAACGTAACCTGATTTAATGTTTCTAATATACTGTCAGTATCCATTATCGTTGTTGTTTCTCATCAGAATTAGAACGGGATGGTGTTCGTTTCTTCCGTACTACTTGGCTCTGGTGCGGAAACGGTTGGTTGTGTTGCTGGTGTATCTTTTTTGTGTGAAAGCATCTCCATATTGTCAACAAGAATGTCCGTAACCATCTGTCTCTGACCACGTTTATCTTCAATATTGCTATATCGGATTCTACCTTCAACATACAATTTATCGCCCGTATGCACATACTTCTCAACTACCTTAGCCAATCCACGGCTAAAAGTAAGCGAATGCCAATCCGTTCGATCAGGAACCTGTGTACCATTAGGCAAAGTATAGCCACGTTCTGTCGTTGCAAGACGAACATGTGCTACACATTGATCTGCAGCATAATAGCGGACGTCAGGCTCTTTGCCGACGTTACCTATCAACATGACCTTATTCATTCCTGTACCTCCTTACATGCTCCTAAATAGACAAACGAGAAATTCTTGCCCTTAGCAGATGGGAACTGGCTACGACTATCCACACATCCTCTTAGGTAATCAACAATCCTATTGTAGCAGTCTTGTCCAGACATCGCCTTGCATTGAACAACAAAACGTGTGTCACGATATTCGTTCTTACCCGTAGTAGGAATGGTTACAACACGCTTAAAGTCAAACGTGCCTTCATACCAACCGAAATGCTGATTCTGCAACGCGTTGATAACGTTGCTGTTCATACGGTCACGATAACTTAAATATGGTTGTGGCGCAACATGAGCTGGTTCAGTGTATGTTTCTGGCTTTTGTTCTTCTACCTCTGGTTCCTGAACGTTGTTAACAGCATTATTCCTGTAGTCCTTGAACTCTTCCATTGTATTCGCCGTCGTTTTAATCATGATGAAATAAATCTTCGGACGGACCTTATAACGCTTAGGGAATCGATTGTCACTTTCAAAATAGGCTTTTACATCATTTACTATTTTGTCGTTCAAATCAATTTCGTCAAGACTATCAAGGAAAGTTAATGCGTCATCAACATTAGTTACTAATGTCTCGGTATCAAAATATCTAATATATAAATTCATATTGGTAATATTGCTTTTTCTTTATAATAAAAAAGAAAAAAGAGCGGAAGACGGGACTCGGACCCGCGACCCCAACCTTGGCAAGGTTGTGCTCTACCAACTGAGCTACTTCCGCAAGAAATAAATTAAACTTGATTATAGTTTATTCTGAAAACTTATTTTTTTCTCAATCAAGTGTTTGTCAATTCTGGATTGGTAAAAAATCAATAAAAAAGAGCGGAAGACGGGACTCGGACCCGCGACCCCAACCTTGGCAAGGTTGTGCTCTACCAACTGAGCTACTTCCGCAAAAAATCTCTTAAAACATAATGACTTTAGTTTATATCCAAACGAATGATTAACAAACTAAATTCAAAATGGATTATTCTTTTATATGTGAAGAGGAGGAGACTCGAACTCCCACGTCACGATTGACACTACCCCCTCAAAGTAGCGCGTCTACCAATTCCGCCACCTGGGCATTTTGTTCTGAATTCTAAACCTTTAATTTAGCATTCATTGTTTCAAGATGTGAGCGGAAGACGGGACTCGGACCCGCGACCCCAACCTTGGCAAGGTTGTGCTCTACCAACTGAGCTACTTCCGCAATTAGAACATGATTTTGTGTAAAAATCAAGTACATTTCTCCAAATGCGATGCAAAGGTACTCACTTTTTCCGAACTATGCAAATATTTTCTTAAGTTTTTTCAAAAAAAATCTCTTTTTTTTATCTTCACATTATTATATTATATAGATTCGGTTTATGACACATTATAATATAATTATTCATCTTACTGAAGACCACAATTCCATCATTCTCTATTACTACAATTTGTCTCTACTTCGAGACGTTATTTCTCATCTTTTATCAATTTAACATTTATTATTTATTAAAATTTTCACAATTCCATAATTTATTTGTACCTTTGCATCGATTTTCTAAAGAAGGACATCCTGGTTCCTTCTTTGTTTTACCAAATTACCCGAATATTTTCAACTACAAAATATGATAGAAAACGAAGAAATGGTGTCTAAAGCCACCAATGAAAACGTTTCTGCAGAGGAACCTGTAAAGCGTCCTCGCAGAAGAGTCGTAAAGAAGGACACAACTGATCATGTCTATTCCGTAAACGGTACCGACGGAGAAAACCTTGACACAAAAACTGCTAAGAAGAAAGCAAAAGCAAGCACAGAAGTTTTTAATACAGCTACCCCAAAGAAAGAAGAGGTGGTTAATCCTTTCCCTAAACATCGTGGAAGAAAGTCTAAGGCTGAATTAGAATACCTTGCCAAACTGAAAGAGCAAGAACAGCAACAGTCTTCACTTTTTGCAGAAGAGGAATTTAGCAAGACCGAAGAAGCTCCAGAGGTTTCGCATGACGCAATAGCGGAGTTGTCTAATGCAGTATATAATAATTCCGAAGCACCAGTAGTCAACAAGGTAGAGGAAGTAGAATCTAACGAAATGCCTGTTTTCGAAAACGAGAACGAGGAATATCCATCTACTCCTGATACCGAAGCAGACGACTACATGTACCCAGAGCGTGCTTTCGCTATAGGCGAAGATGTTGAAGCAAAAGAAGATAACGACATACCGTCCACAAATCTGATTGCTCAACTTCAAGAGAAGATGAACCAGCAGAACACAGATTATCCAATGGGTAATGAGCAATCTGATTATGTTGATGAGGTATGGGAAGGTGACCCTGGAGATGGTACTGACTTCATAATCGTAGAGGATATTCCTATAGAAGATGCTGGCGCCATGCTTAATGTTGACATCTTCGACAACCCTACGAATGCTCCTATTGTAGAATCTTATTCGCAAACTCAGGATGCACCAAAGAAGCCTGCCTACGATTTCAATAATATCATCAAGGCAATTGGCGTAATGGAGTTAATGCCAGAGAATTATGGATTCTTGCGTTCAAGTGATTATAACTACCTTTCTTCCCCAGATGACATCTTCGTTCCAACCCAACAGATACGCAAATATGGATTGAAGACGGGCGATGTTGTAGAGTGTACAATCTGCCCTCCTGACACAAGTGACAAGTACTTCACCATGCAGGAAGCAACCATGATTAATGGACGCAATCCTGAAGACATCAGGGATAGAGTTCCGTTTGAGCATCTCACTCCTTTATTCCCTGACGAGAAGTTTAATCTTTGTGGCAACCCAGAGACTACCAACCTATCAACCCGTATTGTCGATCTCTTCTCTCCTATCGGTAAGGGACAGCGTGCTCTTATCGTGGCACAGCCAAAGACGGGTAAGACTATTCTCCTGAAGGACATAGCTAACGCCATAGCATCTTCACATCCAGAGGCTTACCTCATGATTCTGCTCATCGACGAACGTCCTGAGGAGGTAACAGACATGGCTCGTACAGTAAATGCTGAGGTTATTGCTTCTACTTTCGACGAACCTGCTGAGCGTCATGTGAAGATTGCTGGCCTTGTGTTGGAAAAGGCAAAGAGAATGGTAGAATGTGGACATGATGTGGTCATATTCCTTGATTCTATCACGCGTCTTGCACGAGCTTACAACACAGTTGCTCCAGCAAGTGGCAAAGTCCTGACCGGTGGTGTAGATGCAAATGCGCTACAGAAGCCTAAGCGCTTCTTCGGTGCTGCACGAAACATTGAGGGAGGTGGTTCTCTGACAATTATCGCAACAGCTCTCATCGATACAGGTTCTAAGATGGACGAAGTGATCTTCGAGGAGTTCAAGGGTACGGGTAACATGGAGTTGCAGCTTGAGCGTTCTCTTGCCAACAAGCGAATCTACCCAGCAGTCAACCTTGTTGCTTCAAGCACTCGTCGTGATGATCTGCTGCAGGACAAGACAACTCTCGACCGCATGTGGATTCTTCGCAAGTTTATCTCGGACATGAATCCAATAGAAGCTATGAACGAGATACATGGCAGAATGAAGAACACTCGCAACAACGAGGAATTCCTCCTCACGATGAACGGCTAACACGTCATCCGAACAACATAATTAAGCAAGCCTTTATTTTGATGATCAGGCATCTTGGTCGCATCAAAATAAAGGCTTCTTTTTTTTATCCAGTCTCCATAATATAACAAAAGGTATTGATTCGCTTTGTGTTTTGTATTGAACAAAGTTGTGTTTAGTACTTAACACTGTTGTGTTTGGTACTTAACAGCGTTGTGTTTGGTACTTAACAGTGTTGTGTTAGGTACTTAACAGTGCTGTGTTTAGTACTTAACACTACTCTGTTTCCTATTCATCAACAATGCCACATAAACCAACAGACAAGACGTTATGTATTCTTTTAGTGGTTAATCGTGTTTTTGTAACCGTGACAATCATAAAACTTCGTTCGTTTAGTAGTAAATATCGTTCGTTTCTTTAACACTCAAAATATAGTAAAGAAATACTATTTTTAACAAATTCAACGCCTAAATTGTCAAAATAATTAGCAAATATCAACTTTTTAACAAAATTAAATAATACCTTTGACCTTTGTTTGATTTTTTTTTAGTAACTTTGAACGCTGAAATAAGTATAAAACGTATTTCGTACACTAATTATCCGTTTCTGGGGTGGCAAAACCATCCGGAATTGTGGAGCAAATAACATAAAACTTAACAATAAAAACTATCAAAAAAAATGAAAACATTACGAAAAAGTTTCATTGGTATCTTTGCTGCAGCTGCAACCATGATTGCATGCCAGCCAGCACAAGAGTCAGCAACGACAGCATCAGGCCTTGATGTTGCAGCATTCGACTCGGTTATAAACAACAAGCCAGTAAAACTCTATCAACTCAAGAATGCTAACGGCATGGAGGTTTGCATCACTAACTATGGTGGACGTGTTGTTTCGCTCATGGTGCCAGACAAGGACGGCAAACTGACTGATGTTGTTCTCGGTTTTGACAACCTGCAGCAGTACACAGACACGCTGAACTCTCCAAGCGATTACGGATCTTCAGTTGGTCGTTATGCTAACCGTATTAAGGACGGAAAGTTCTCTATCAACGGTCAGGAAATTCAGCTCAAGCAGAACGATGGTCCTAACTGTCTCCACGGTGGTGGCACAACAGGTTGGATGAACCAAGTGTATGACGCAGAGCAGATTGGCGATTCTATTCTTAAGTTGACAATCGTAGCAGAAGATGGAGAGAATGGTTTCCCAGGTAAGGTTACCGCTACTACTACTTACACACTTAAGTCTGACAATACTCTCGACATGGTTTGGGAGGCAACAACAGATAAGGAGACTATCATTAACCAGACAAACCACAACTATTATAATCTGAACGGAGATTTCAACAGCGTTGGTACTGACATGATTCTTTATCTCAACGCAGACACCTTTACTCCTTCTGACACTCTCTACATTCCTACAGGTGAAATCAAGTCGGTTGAAGGAACTCCATTTGACTTCCGCAAGCCACACGCTTTGAGCGAAGCTATCGGTGCTGACTTTGACCAGATTAAGAATGCAAACGGCGGTATTGACCACAACTTCTGTCTGAACACATTCAAGGACGGCAAGGGCGATGATACACAGGTCTGTGCTTCTCTCTACTCACCTAAGACAGGTATCTTCATGGAGATGTACACCAACGAGCCTGGTGTTCAGTGCTATACAGCAAACTTCCAGGGCATCGGCAACGAACCAAACATAGCACACAAGGGTGGTAAATATCCACAGTATGTTAGTGTTTGTCTCGAGAGCCAGAAGTATCCTAACTCTATCAACAACCCATCATGGGTTCAGCCAACTCTTAAGCCAGGCGAGAAGTACTACAGCCACGCTGCTTATAAGTTCTCTGTGAAGTAAACGCCCTAACCTCTCTCTAAGAGAGGAAACTTATAGAAAAATCTATAACTAAAAAAAATAACAACTTAAACAAAAATGAGTGTAATTGAAGCATTACAAAACAACGGCTTTGAGACTATTGATTATGTAGTCTTCGCCGCCTATATCGTAATTCTTGTCGGTATGGGTATCTTCCTTTCTCGTGGTAAGAAAGGAGAGGAAAAGTCATCTACTGACTACTTCCTTGCAGGTAACACCCTGACATGGTGGGCAGTAGGTGCATCACTTATCGCAGCGAACATTTCTGCCGAGCAGTTCATCGGTATGTCAGGTTCGGCATTCGCATCAGGTATTGCACAGGCAGCTTACGAGCTTATGGCTGCTGCAACATTGCTGGTAGTAGGTAAGTTCCTGCTCCCTCTGATGATTGAGAAGAAGATCTTTACAATCCCACAGTTCCTTCGCGAGCGTTACAACTGGGGTGTAGGTTTGGCATTCTCTCTCCTTTGGCTCTTCCTCTATGTATTCGTTAACCTTACATCTGTAGCATGGCTCGGTGCTCTTGCTATTCAGCAGATTCTCGGTCTTCCTACCGACATGATTATCAGCGTTGCTGGTATGGATGTTGACCAGGTTCGTCTCGTCATCATCTTCGCTCTCTTCCTCATCGCAGGTCTTTACTCTATCTACGGTGGTCTTGCTTCTGTAGCATGGACAGACGTTATGCAGGTAACATTCCTCGTTGGTGGTGGTCTTATCACAGCTTATGCTGCACTCTCGGTTATTGGTGCAGAAGTTTGGGGATGTGGCGCACTCGAAGCTCTCGGTAATATTTATAGTTGGTGTATTGACCAACCGGGTGACAAACACTTCAACCTTATTGTAACACGTCAGGAAGATCTTTATCCTGTAATCAATGGTGTTGTAGAGAATGGTAATGTTATCCAGAAGGAAGACCCATTCTTCACAAACCCAGGTCTTGTTCTCGTATTCGGTGCTCTCTGGCTTACCAACCTTGGTTACTGGGGTTTCAACCAGTACATCATCCAGAAAGGTCTTGCTGCTAAGTCACTTGCAGAGGCAAAGAAGGGTATGGTATTCGCAGCTATTCTGAAGATTCTTATCCCATTCATCGTTTGTATCCCTGGTGTTTGTGCATTCTTTATCATGAATGGTGATGTTGACGGAACCTCTGTTTATGAGATGCTTAAGGGTAGTCTTGCAGGCGAAATCACACGCTCTGACGATGCTTATCCTTACCTTATCCGTAACTTTACTCCAACCTTCGTTAAGGGTCTTTCGTTCGCAGCTCTTGCTGCTGCTGTTATTTCTTCATTGGCATCAATGTTCAACTCTACTTCAACATTGTTCACAATGGATATCTACAAGCAGTTCATCAATAAGAACGCATCTGAGAAGAAGCTCGTTAATGTTGGTCGTCTGACATCTATCAGCGCACTCGTTATCGCTCTTATCGCTGTATATCCACTCATGGGTGGTATCGATCAGGCATTCCAGTTCATTCAGGAGTATTCAGCATTCGTTTATCCTGGCGTTGTTGTTATCTTTGGTCTTGGTCTGCTCTGGAAGCGTGCAAGCGGTACTGCTGCTGTTGTTGCTGCTATCGGTACATTCGCATTCTCTATCCTCTTCAAGTTCACACTCCCAGAAATCCCATTCCTCGTACGTTCAGGTTTGGTATTCATCTGCCTGGTTGTTCTCTTCGTAGGTATCTCACTCTACAGCAAGGACACAGAGGCAGCAACAGAACTTTCTGAGGAAGACGTGAAGACACAGCTCTTCTGGAGCCGCATTATGTGGATTATTGCTGGTGTTTCAGCAGCACTCTTCGTTGCTTCTTTCTTCAGCGACACTCTTCACATTTATGGTATGGAAGGCGCAATGGCATTCTTCGCTGCTATCACAGCAACTATTGCTTACTACTTGCGCTCTAATGCTCTTGACAAGGTACAGGATCCAAAGCTTGTTGCTATTGATCTCGCAATCTTCAAGACCGACCGTACATTCAACATCGGTTCAGCAGTTGTAATCATTCTTCTTACCGTGCTTTATCTGGCACTCTGGTAAAAAACATAAAAAGGTAGTCGGGAGTAAATGTTACTTCCTGACTACCTTATTATATTATTAATATAAAAATGACTCAATTCTATAGTGATCATGCCAAAGCGTTTGTATCAGTTGACTGTATCATCTTTGGTTTTGAACAAGGAAAAATAAAACTACTGCTTGGTCGCAGAAAGATGTACCCAGGATTAGGCGAATGGTCACTCTACGGAGGATTTGTCAATCCTGATGAAAACCTTGACGATGCAGCAACAAGAGTTCTGCATAATCTTACAGGTATTGAAAACATTTACATGAGACAGGTCGGAGCCTACGGTGCTGTTAATCGCGACCCTGGTTCTCGTGTTATTTCAGTAGCCTATTGTGCTCTTATTGAGACAAGTGACTACGATGAAGCATTAAGAGAGAAATATCAACTGCAGTGGATTGCTCTCGACGAAATGCCAAAACTCTATTCTGACCACTGCGACATGGTAAATGATGCGCTGGCATTGTTACGCCACAGATTGACAAGCGAACCACTGTGTTTCTCGCTTTTGCCAGAGTATTTCACTCTTACACAGTTACAGTATGTGTATGAAGGAATTCTCGGTAAAGAAACTGACAAAAGAAATTTCCGCAAGCGAATAAAGCAAAGCGGTATTCTTATTGAAACAGACAAGATTGACAAGAAATCGTCAAGAAGAGGTGCCGTGATGTATCGCTACGATAAGGAGTGCACGGACTTCCATTTCTAAACAAGATAATTCATAAAAACAATAAATATAAATAAACTAACAAGTTAACCAGGTCTCTGACCAAAAGTATTTTACTCACTATGCTAGAAGAACTTAAACAAAAAGTATTCAAGGCAAACCTTGACCTTGTAAAACAAGGACTCGTAATCTTCACATGGGGCAACGTTAGTGGCATTGACCGTGAGAATGGTCTCATGGTAATCAAACCATCAGGTGTTTCATACGATGAGATGAAAGCAAGTGATATGGTAGTTGTTGACATCAACACCGGTAAGGTTGTTGAAGGTGATCTTAACCCATCATCGGACACTCCTACACACATCGAACTGTACAAGGCATTCCCTAACATCCAGGGTGTTGTACATACTCACTCTACTTATGCCACAGCATTTGCACAGGCAGGTCGTGATATACCAAATATTGGCACAACACATGCTGACTATTTCTACAAGGAGATTCCTTGTACACGTGACATGGTTGAGGCAGAAATGGCTGAGTACGAAAAGGAGACTGGCAGCGTAATTATCGATGAGTTCCTGAATCGTCGTAAGATTAATCCTGATCATACTCCTGCAGTTCTCGTAAAGAACCACGGTCCTTTCTCATGGGGTACATCTCCTGACAATGCTGTTTATAATGCAAAGGTTATGGAGCAGTGTGCAAAGATGGCGTTTATATCGTTCACTCTCAATCCTGAGACATCAATGAACCCTCTTCTCATTGAAAAGCACTACATGCGTAAGCATGGTCCTAACGCTTACTACGGACAGAAAGGCCAGAAGCATTAATCAAAAGAAAAAAAATCGATAACTCGAAACATCGAAAATTCGAAAAATCGAATCATCGGAAATTCGAAAAATCGAAAAATCGATAAACAAAAAACAAAAGAACAAATGAACGCATTTGAAAATTTAGAGCTTTGGTGGATTACCGGTGCTCAGTTATTATATGGTGGCGACGCAGTTGTTGCTGTTGATGCTCATTCAAAGGAAATGGTTGACGGTCTTAATAATGGCGGTATCATTCCTATCAAGGTAGTTTACAAAGGCACAGCAAACTCGTCTAATGAGGTTGAGCAGATTATGCTCGCTGCTAACAACGACCCTAAATGTGCTGGTGTCATCACATGGATGCACACATTCTCACCTGCAAAGATGTGGATCAAGGGCCTACAGCGTCTGAAGAAGCCACTGCTGCACTTCCATACACAGTACAACGCAGAGATTCCATGGGACACAATGGACATGGACTTCATGAACCTGAACCAGTCGGCTCATGGTGACATCGAGTACGGTCATATCTGTACACGTATGCGCATCCCACGCAAGGTTGTCGTTGGCTACTGGAAGAGCGAGGAAGCACAGAAGAAGATTGCAATCTGGGCACGTGTCTGCGCAGGTGTTGCTGATGCTCATAATGTTCGCTGTCTGATGTTCGGTATGAACATGAACAACGTTGCCGTTACTGATGGCGACCGCGTTGAGTTCGAGCAGCGTCTCGGCTATCATGTTGACTACTACCCAGTTTCTTCACTCATGGAGTACTGGAAGCAGGTTACTGACGCTGAGGTTGACGCACTCGTTGAGGAGTATAAGCAGATGTACACCATCAAGATTGACGAGTGTGGTGAGGAAGTATACTGGCAGAAGGTTCGCAACGCTGCTAAGGCAGAGATAGCTATCCGTCGCGTTCTCATCGACGAGGGTGCTACCGCATTTACATCTAACTTTGACGACCTCGGTGATGCTGATATCAATCAGCCAGACTTCTGTGGCTTCGACCAGATTCCTGGTCTTGCTTCTCAGCGCCTCATGGCTGAGGGTTACGGCTTCGGTGGCGAGGGCGACTGGAAGACAGCTTGTCTCTGCCGCACCATCTGGGTTATGAACCAGGGTCTTCAGGGCGGTTGCTCATTCCTTGAGGATTACACCCTGAACTTCGCTGCTGACCACACATCATCACTCCAGAGCCACATGCTCGAGGTTTCTCCACTCATCTCTGTTGACAAACCAAAGCTTGAGGTTCACTTCCTCGGCATCGGTATCCGCAAGGAGGAGACAGCACGTCTCGTATTCACATCTAAGACAGGTGCAGGCTGCAAGGCAACAGTTGTTGACCTCGGCAACCGTTTCCGCCTTATCACATCAGACGTTGAATGCATCGAGCCAAAACCAATGCCTAAGCTCCCAGTTGCTTCTGCTCTCTGGGTACCACAGCCATCGTTCGAGGTTGGTGCAGGCGCATGGATTCTCGCAGGCGGTACACACCACTCAGCATTCTCGTATGATATCACCGCAGAATACTGGGAGGACTTTGCTGAGATTCTCGGCATCGAGTTCATCGGCATCAATAAGGACACAACAATCACCAACTTCAAGCAGCAGCTTCGTAACAACGAGGTTTACTACATGCTGAACAAAGCACTTATGTAGCCCCCCATCCCCCCGAAGGGGGAGTCTTCTATTACTGAAGGTGGGCAAATGAGCGTATCTGAATAACGATATTATTAACAAATAATAAAACGTAAACCCCTTACGATATAGTTTTTGATATTTCAATACTATTAAAAGTTCCCCTTTCGGGGGCTAGGGGGCTTCTTATGACAGCAAAACAAACAATAGAACAGGGTAAGGCCATCCTCGGTATCGAGTTTGGATCTACCCGTATCAAGGCAGTTCTCATCGACGAGGAGAACAAGCCTATAGCACAGGGAAGCCATGAGTGGGAAAACCAGCTTGATGACGGTCTCTGGACCTACAGCCTTGAGGCTATCTGGTATGGTCTTGAAGACGCATATCAGCAACTCCGCAAGGAAGTAAACCGTGAGTATGAGTGTGAGATTGAGGTACTCAAGTCAATTGGTATCTCGGCTATGATGCACGGCTATATGGCGTTTGGTCCTACCGGCCATGCAAGCCACGGCGCACCAGCATCTGAGGCAGAAAAGATTCTCGTACCTTTCCGCACATGGCGTAACACTAACACAGGCGTTGCAGCAGCTAAGCTCTCTGAACTCTTCAACTACAACATCCCTCTCCGTTGGTCAATCTCGCACCTCTACCAGTGCATCGTTGACAACAACGAGCACGTTGAGGGCATTACATACTTCACCACACTCGCTGGCTATATCCACTGGCGTCTGACAGGAGAGAAGGTACTTGGTATCGGCGACGCATCTGGTATGCTCCCTATCGATCCAAAGACTAAGGACTACGATCAGACAATGATTGACAAGTTCGACAAACTCGTTGCTCCTAACGGCTACCCATGGAAGCTCCGCGACATCCTCCCTAAGTGTGTATGCGCTGGCGAACAGGCAGGTTTCCTCACAGCACACGGTGCAAAGCGTCTTGACATCTCTGGTCATCTGAAGCCAGGCATTCCACTCTGTCCTCCTGAGGGCGATGCTGGAACAGGTATGGTTGCAACTAATGCCGTTAAGCAGCGTACTGGTAACGTCAGCGCAGGTACATCGTCGTTCTCTATGATAGTATTGGAGAAAGAACTCAGCAAGCCATACGAGATGCTTGATATGGTTACAACACCTGACGGATCACTCGTTGCTATGGTTCACTGCAACAACTGTACTTCAGACATAAACGCATGGGTAAAGGTATTCAAGGAGTATGCCCTGCTTCTCGGCATCAAGCAGACACCAAACGAACTTTACACACGTCTCTTTGAGGTTGCAGCAGAAGGTGATCCTGATTGCGGTGGCTTAGTATCATTCAACTATATTTCAGGCGAGCCTGTAACAGGTCTCATGGACGGTCGTCCACTTCTCGTTCGCTCAGCAAAGGACAAGTTCTCACTCGCTAACCTCATGCGTGCTCACCTCTATGGTGCTATCGGTGTGCTGAAACTTGGCAATGACATACTTCTCAAGGAAGAGAATGTTAAGGTTGATCGCCTCACTGGCCATGGTGGATACTTCACTACTCCTATCGTTGGTCAGAAGATGCTGGCAGCTGCTCTCAATTCACCTATCTCTTGCATGTCAACCGCAGGCGAAGGTGGTGCATGGGGCATCGCTCTCCTCGCATCTTACGCTGTCAACAACGATAAGAACCTCTCACTTGCTGACTGGCTCGACGAGGTAGTCTTCGCAGGAAACACAGGTACATCTGTTGACCCAGATCCTGCTGACGTAGAGGGTTTCAACCGTTACATTGAAAACTACAAGGCATGTCTCCCTATCGAGCAGGCTGCTGTAGATAACAAAAAATAAAATTCGGATAATCGATTCATCGAAATATCGAAATAACGAAAATTCGAAATATCGAAGTATCGAAGTATTGAAATATCGATGTATCGAACAATCGAAACAAAACTATAAATCATTAATATATTATGGCAAAGAATCCTATTTCAGTTTTGAATCGTGCTGCAGATAACATTCGTATCCTTGCAGCATCAGCTGTTGAGAAGGCAAAGTCAGGTCACCCAGGTGGTGCAATGGGCGGTGCTGATTTCATCAACGTGCTTTACAGCGAGTATCTCAAGTATGACCCAAAGAACCCTGAGTGGGTAGGTCGCGACCGTTTCTTCCTCGATCCAGGTCACATGGCTCCGATGCTCTACTCTCAGCTCTGCCTTGCTGGCAAGTTCACTCTCGACGAGCTGGCACAGCTCCGTCAGTGGGGTTCGCCTACAACAGGTCACCCAGAGTTTGAGGTAGCACGTGGCATCGAGAACACCTCGGGTCCTCTCGGTCAGGGTCATGCTTACGCTATCGGTGCAGCCATCGCAGCTAAGTTCCTCGCTGCTCACACAGGCAACCCAACATTCCAGAAGGAGACCATCTATGCTTACATCTCTGACGGTGGCATCCAGGAGGAGGTTTCACAGGGCGGTGCACGTATCGCTTCTGTCCTCGGCCTTGACAATCTCATCATGTTCTACGACTCTAACGACATCCAGCTCTCTACTGAGACTAAGGAAGTTATGAACGAGGACACAGCTGCTAAGTATCGTGCTTTCGGCTGGGAGGTTATCGAAATCGTAGGTAACGACGCTGAGCAGATTCGTGCTGCTATCGAGAAGGCACAGGCAGTAGAAGGCAAGCCAACCCTCATCATCGGTAAGTGTATCATGGGTAAGGGCGCTCTGAAGGCAGACGGTTCTTCATACGAGGCTAACTGCAAGACTCACGGTGCTCCTCTCGGCGGCGACGCATACGTTAACACAATCAAGAACCTCGGTGGTGATCCTGAGAATCCATTCCAGATCTTCCC
>JAZUKC010000153.1:0-2368 GCA_045643065.1 Prevotella sp. | reverse complement strand
ACAAGGTTATTCCTTGGGATAAACTTGAGTCATTCTTTAACGAGAGCATGAAATAAATGCAAGAAATACATTTAGATACAATACAGCAGTTCAACGACTACAACGGGATGGAGACGCTTCATCCCCTTGTTAGCGTTATTCATGTAGATAACACAGAACACATCAAGGAGTGCATGATGCACTGTGGCTTTTATGCTATCTATCTGAAGGAGAACAAGGGTTGTAAACTATCCTACGGACGCACAGAGTACGACTTTGATGAAATGACCGTAACGAGTTTTGCACCAGGTCAAGTGGTAACAGTAGAACCTAATCCAGAGGTGCCATTTGCAAAATACATCGGTTTGGCTTTCCATCCCGACCTTCTCAACCGCACCTCATTGGGCAAGCAGATGAGCCGCTATGAGTTCTTTGACTACACCAGCAATGAGGCACTTCACCTTTCAGCACAGGAGGTTGAAATATTCAAGGGTGTCCTTGCTATGATTGAACAGGAACTGCATCATGCCATCGACAAGCATACACGCGAATTGGTTGTGAGCCACATCGAACTCCTTCTGAACTACTGCCTCCGTTTCTACGATCGCCAGTTCATCACTCGCGAGGAGATAAACCATAGCGTAGTGAAGAAATTCCTATCCCTTCTTGATGATTATATCTCAGACAAAGCAGAACGTGAAGGTTTGCCAACTGTTGCATACTTTGCCGACAAATGCTGTCTCTCTACTGGCTACTTCGGCACGTTGGTAAAGACAGAAACAGGTCGAACAGCAAAAGACCTCATTAATGAACGCATCATTGCAAAGGCAAAGGAACTTCTTCAATCCGACACGCTTTCCGTTAGTCAGATCAGCCAACGCCTTGGCTTCGAATACCCACAACACTTCGTCCGCTTCTTCAAAGCTCTGACAGGAAAGACTCCTACACAATGGAGAGCGGCATAATAGTTCTATTATTCCAGCTCGATCCGCATACGAAGCAATCCTATCGTTCGCACAGCGTGTCCTTGATTAACAAGACGCAAGGTGGGTTGTAAGTTGATCTTGGTAGATAGAGGCATGTGCATGGTCATGTCAAGGGTATGTGAGGGGGATTCCTCTTGAAACTGACGCCATACATAATGCAGGCAGAGCGTTGTACGCCCTATTTGTTGGTGAACGCCCGCCCCTGCATACCACCTTGATGGGGCAAGTGGAGAAGAATCGTAATAGGAGGCGAAGAGGAGATCTGTCTGAGGAGCGATGCTGTGCTCGGTGTATGCCCAGATGCTTCGGTCAAGAGAGTTTGAAGCCAGAAGAGAGCTGCCAAGGTGGAACGTGTTGCTACCTTTGATGATGTCGAGCTGCGTAATGCCATAACTGCCAGCATCATTGCCATCCAATCGAGCATCCATCTCTGCTGTTATGAAGCAATTATACTCCACATCATGATTTTGTGCGTGAAGGTGGAGGTCGCCCGTCATCAGAGCTACCATCACAAGAATGTTTATGATTTTCATCTTTCATTTTCTATGCTTAATAGTACGTTGTGTGATAAATTGGTATTGCTGGTGCAAAGGAGATATTATGTTTCCTTTGACCTGCAATACCTTTAATTTATATCTTAATTACAGCCACTTTCCGAACCTACGGATGTACCACTGCTTGATTACCTGAGTCAGCACGCAATAACAGAGCAGGATGGCGATGAGCCAAGGGAAGTAGCTCAGTGGCAGAGGCATAAGACCTATGTATGAACCAAACGAAGTGAATGGGATGGCGATACCTATAGCCATGATAGCGAAGGTCATGAGCATCAGTGGCCATGCAGCGTTACTCTGCACGAATGGTATGCGACGAGTGCGGATCATGTGGACTATGAGCGTTTGCGAAAGCAATCCCTCGATGAACCAACCGCTCTGGAACAACGTCTGTGCTTCAGGACTCTGACAATCGAACACATACCACATGAGCAGATAGGTAGCAATGTCGAAGATGCTTGAAATAGGACCAATGAAGATCATGAAGCGGGCAATGTCGCTGCTGTCCCAACGGCGTGGTTTCAAGAGGAACTCCTTGTCCATCTTGTCAAACGGAATGGCTGTCTGCGAGATGTCGTAGAGCAAGTTCTGGATGAGCAGATGAATCGAGAGCATTGGCAGGAACGGCAGGAAGGCTGAGGCGGCAAGTACGGAGAACATATTACCGAAATTGCTCGATGCCGTCATCTTCACATACTTGATGATGTTGCCGAATGTCTCGCGACCAGACAACACGCCCTGTTCCAATACCATAAGGTCTTTCTCCAAGAGAATGATGTCGGCACTCTCCTTGGCAATATCAACAGCAGAATCCACCGAGATACCGATGTCCGACTGACGCAATGCAGC